>CAYGCW010000001.1:0-7487 GCA_964348465.1 uncultured Acidimicrobiia bacterium
CGGCCGCCGGTAGCGCGCCGCGACGCCGCGACGCCACCCGCAGCCCGGCGATGGCGGCGATGCCGGCGGCGGCGCCGAGGGCCGGGAGCGCCCAGAGCAGCAGGTTCCGGCCCCGGGCTGGCGGGTCGAGCAGGACCCATTCTCCGTAGCGGGCAACGAAATACGCCTCGATCTCCTCGTCGGTCAAGCCCTGCTGGACCTGTTCCGCGATGAGCGTGCGCAGCTCTCGCGCCGTCTGGGAGGTCGAGGCGGCGATCGACTCGCTCTGGCACACCGGACAGCGCAGCCGCAGGCCGAGCTGCTCGACGCGGTCGGCCGCCGACGGCTCGGCATCGACGAAGAGGCCCCAGGCGATGACGCCTACGGCAACGATCGCGACCAACGCTCCGGCGAGGCGGCGGATGCGCTCAGCCGGCATGTGCGGCCGTCCGCGCCGGCGCCTCGGCGGTGGCGCGCGGCTTGCGGATCAGCATCGGCAGGGCGGCGCCGGCGGCGGTGATCAAGCCGCCGGCCCACAACAGCCACTGGAGGGGATAGCGGAAGACGTCGAGGGTGATCTCCCCGCCGCTGATCCGGGTCAGGCTGAGGTAGACGTCGTCCACGAGGCCGATGCGGATCGCGGGCGTCGGCACCGCCTGCACCTGGTTGGGGTAGTCGTTGAGCCGCGGGCGCATCGTCGCCACCACCTCGCCGCCACGACGCAGCTCCACCTCGGCGCCGATGACGTCCCGGCTGGGCTCGCTGCGGAAGAACGGCGCCACGTAGGCGACCTCGTAGCCCTCGAACTCGACGGCTTGGCCCTGGGACAGCGGCACGTCGGTTAGTCGTGCCGCGAAGGCACCGGAGACGGTGATGGCGATTGCCGCCAGGGCCACGCCGACGTGGGAGAGCTGGCCGCCCCAGTAGCCCGGGTCGTTGCGGATCAGCCGGCCGGCGGCGCCGAGCACGCCGCCGTCCCTCGCCTGCGCCAGAGTCCAGAGGTGGCGGCCGATGGCGGCGATCACGAACGTCGCCAGCCCCGCCACCAGCAGCACGTTGGGGTGCCGGGTGCCCGCCAGCACCAGCCCCGCCGTCACCACGAGCGCCGCATACACCGGTGTGCGGATGCGTTCCCAGACCACGGCGGCGCGCGCCACCCGGTACGGAACCACCGGCCCGAGGCCCATCGCCAGCAGCAGCGCGAATCCGAGCGGCACCGCCGCCCGATCGAAGAACGGGCGGCCCACCGAGAGCTGGTCGCCGGTGAAGGCCTCGACGACGATCGGCCACATCGTGCCGACCAGCACCACGAACGCAAACAAGGTCAGCAGCAGGTTGTTGAAGAGGAACACGCCCTCCCGGCTGGCGAGCGATTCGAGGCGAGGCGACGACGCCACCAGGTGAGCACGCATGGCGAACAACCCGAACGACCCGACCAGCACGACCGCCAGAAACGCCAGCAACGCCGGACCGACGGCCGACTGCGTGAAGCTGTGGACCGAGGCCACCACCCCGGACCGGGTGAGGAAGGTGCCGAGCAGCGTCAGCGCGAAGGTGCCGATCACCAGTGCCACGTTCCACGCCTGCAACATCCCGCGGCGGCGCTGCACGATCGCCGAGTGCAGGAACGCCGTTCCCACCAGCCACGGAAGCAGCGACGCGTTCTCAACGGGATCCCATGCCCAGTAGCCGCCCCAGCCGAGCACCGCGTACGACCACAGCGCCCCCAGGACGATGCCGGTGGTGAGGAACCCCCAGGCGACGAGAGTCGAGCGTCGGGTGCGCTCCAGCCAGGCGACGCCACCTTTGCGGCCGGCCAGCGCCGACATCGCGTACGCAAACGGCACCGTGAACCCGACGAAGCCGAGGTAGAGCAGCGGTGGGTGGACGGCCATGAGGATGTTGTTCTGGAGCAGGGGATTGGGGCCGCGCCCGTCGGCGGGCGCAGGGTCGAGCGTGGTGAACGGATTGGCGGCGGTGGCCATCAGCCCGAAGAAGAAGATCGCCACGACGCCCATCACCACCAGGGCGCCGGCGGCCAGTTCGTCGCCCTTCCGCCACGCCCGGAACACCCAGTAGGTGTAGGCGGCGAGTATCAGCCCCCAGAGGACGATCGAGCCCTCGAGGGCGGCCCACGCCGAAGCGATCGTGAACAACATGGGTGTGGCCAGGGCGTGGTTGCGGGCCACGTACTCGATGGAGAAGTCGTGGGTGACGAGCGCCAGCTCCAGCGCCCCCATCGCCACAACGGCGCCGGCGAGGAGCCCTGCCACCGGCAGCCGGAGCGCCTCCTTGCCGACGCCGGCCAGGATGGCGGCCCTGGTGCCTTGCACCACGATCGCCGCGGCCGAGGCCAGTGCGACCACGATGCCGGCGTAGCCGGCCAGCGCGATCACGGCTCGAGCCCGCTGCCCGGCTTGTAGATCGAGCCGTCTTCGGCGCGGTACTGCTCGTCGTGCTTGATGAGCATCGTGTCGGAGTGGAAGATCCGGCCGTCCCATCGGCCCTCGACGACCACGCCGATGCCCTCCCGGAAGAGTTGAGCCGGGCTGCCCTGGTGCACGACCGGCACCACCGACACGCCATCGCCCACCTCGAACGTGACCGATGTCTCCCCCTGGGACACGGTCCCCGGCTCCACCTGGCCTCCGAGGCGCGTGCGCCCGGCCTCCTCATCACCGGTGACGAGTTCCGTCGGCGTCCTGAAGTAGACCAGGTTGTCGCCAAGCGCTCCGAATATCAAGAAGCCGAAGATCACCACCAGGATGCCGATCGCCGGGATCAGAAACGTGCGGTACCGCATCGCAGCTCCGCCGGGCGGCGCCGGGCGCGGCAGGCGATCCATCCGAACTACGCGGCCGGAAACCCGACCACGGCGGCGGCTGCCGGCGTGCCGGCCGCCGTCAGCTCGAGCAGTCTCTGGTTGGTCATCGAGCCGCCTCCTCGATGGGCCAGGATACTTCTGCTCAGGCGTAAGCCCTCGATGATCGGAGTGGCGCCGTCCAACAGCAGACGGCCAGGGCGAACGATGAGCAGGGGCACCGCCGTCGGGCCGCCGGCGGACGACGCCCGGCAGGGTGACTGGGTGGACCGAACCAGGTGAGTGAACCGGCGCCGGCGCGCCGCTAGCTCACCTCGGGGACCTCGTCGACCAGGCGCTCGTCGACGAAGTCGCCTTCGGGTACGAAGCGATAATGCTCGAAGTCCTTCAGGAACTCGAGGTTGACGGGCGCGGGGCCGTCCCGGTTCTTCTCGATCGTCAAGACGATCTCGCGTTTGAAGCCCTCGGCCCGCACGGGGTCGTACGCCCGGTGGGCCTTGGCGACCGACCGGTACTTCTCGTTGAGCAGCACCACGACGTCGGCTTCGTACGCCAGCGCCGCGGAGCCGCGCAGGTGGTGCAGCCGCAGCCGTTGCGAGTCGAGGCCGGCCCGGTCGCCCGCGGCGACGGCCACCACCAGCGCTCCCCAGGTGAGCGCGATCTCCTTGAGCCCCTCGGCCACCCGGGTGATGCGCTCGGCCTCGTCGAGTCCGCGCTCTCGGACCGGGACCTTCTGCAGGTAGTCGACGAACAGCGCCGTGGGGGTCCCTGCGGGCGCGGCCACCATCTGCTCGAGCTCGGCGAGATCGGTGCTGGATCCCGACGCCCTGACCAGCCACAACCGGCTGGAGTACTCGGCCACCCGCTCGCGGGCGGAGGCGAGCAGCGGCTCGCTCGCCACCGCCTCTTCGAGCGGCTCCCGGCCGGCCGTGACCGCTCGCAGGCGCGACCTCAGGTGCCCGGCGGGGGCACGGTCCGCATCGGGCGACAGGTCGCCCGCTTCGAGCAGGAGCAGCCGGGAGAGCAGGGCGCTCTCGTCGTGCTCGTAGCAGGCGTACACGACGGCGGCGCCGGCGCGGGCGATGCTGCGCGCCCACTGGAGCGTGGCGATGGTCTTCCCGGAGCCGGGCAGTCCCCCGACCAGGGCGAGGTCGCCGGTGCGCAGCCCTCCGTCGAGGACCCGGTCCAGCGGGTCGAAGCCGGTGGGCAGCGACGTCCAGCTGCGCTGACCGCCGGCGGCGAGGTCGGCGAGCACGTGGTGGACGCTGCGGGGGGCGATGGGCTCGGTCAGGGTCATTGACGGATCCTCCTCAGCTAAGGGCCCGCCAGATACGGATGGCGGCCGGGCCCAGCAGCACGATGAACAGGCTCGGGAAGATGCAGGCGACCAGAGGGAAGATGATCTTCACGGGCACCTTGAGCGCCTTCTCCTCGGCGCGCATGCGTCGCTTGTCGCGCAGTTCGGCGGCCTGGACCCGCAGCACCTGGGCGATCGGCAGGCCGTAGCCCTCGGCCTGGATGACGGCGAAGATGAACGTTCGAAGGTCCGGCACTTCGGTGCGATTCGCGAGGTTGCGCAATGCCTCCTGGCGGGAGGCGCCGAGCTGCATCTCCTGCAGCGTCCGCATCAGCTCGATCGCCAGCGCACCTTCTCCGGACCGGGCGGCCCGCGCCAGCGCACCTTCGAAGGCCAGACCGGCTTCGACGCTGATGGTGACCTGGTCGAGGGTGTCGGCCAGGGCGACCTCGATCTCCTGCTGGCGCTCCTTCGCCCGCCCACCGAGGATCAGGTCCGGGACGAAGTAGGCGCCCACGCCGAGGACGATCGACGCGATCAGCCAGGTGGTGCCGCGGCCGGCTCGCAGCGTTCCCACGATCGCCAGCGTCCCGCCGATGCCGGCCAGAGTCTTGACGGCGAGGACTCGCTCGATCGGCCACGAAAGCTCGGCGCCGGCAAGCGTGATGCGCCTCTCGAGGGAGGCGACCCAGCCTTTCGGCGTGAGGCGGCGGGCTCTCCTCGCGAGCGCGGCGACTGCCGGGCGCAGGACCCGCTCCAGGGGTGAGCGAGAGAGATCGACGGTTCTGAGATCCGTGAAGTTGCCGTCGCCTGCGGTGGCCGAGCGGGTGCGGCCCTGCAACACCGAGGCCAGGGCCAAGGGCACCGAGATGCCGATCGCCAGGCAAGCGACGAGGACGGGAATCGGGATGGGCATCGCAGGCATCTCCTCAGAACTCGGGGCGGACGATCCGGCGCATCCAGGCGGCGCCGACCAGGATCAGTCCGATGCCTCCGCCGATCATGAACCGGCCGATCGTCGTGCCGGTGAGCTCGGCCATGTAGGAGGGGTTTGTGATCGAAATGGCGACCGAGACGAGGACGGGCAGGGCGATGAGGATGATCGCCGACAGCCGTCCCTCGGCGCTCAGGGCCCGCACGCGCCGCCGAATACGGGTGCGATCGCGGATCGTCGCGGCAACGGTGTCGAGAATCTCGGAGAGATCGCCACCGACCTGTCGGTGGATCTCGATCGCCTCGACCACCCAGCGGAAGTCGTCGCTCTCGACCCGATCGGCGAGGGCCATGAGGGCCTCGCCCAGGTCGCGCCCCAGCTGGGTCTCGACGAGCAGGCGCGAGAACTCCTCAGAGGTGGGCGGCAGTGCCTCCGACGCAGCGGACTCGATCGCCTGGAGCAGGCCGTATCCGGCCCGGATGCTGCCGGCGATCATCTGGAGCGTGTCGCCCAGCTGGTCGGCGAATGCCGCCTTGCGCTTCGACGCCCGCATCCCCAGCCAGGCCCGGAACACTGCCACCGTCGCACCGCCCGCGGCGATGCCGAGCAACGGCCCGCCGAGGACGGTCGCGACCACCAGCAGACCCGCTCCAACGGCCGCTGCCAGCACCGCGAACTCGGCGGGCCTGAGCCTGATGCCGGCCTGCTCGAGCTGCGTGTTCAGGTCCTTGCTGCGGTTGGTCCTCTCCAGGGTCTTCTCTGCGAGCAGCGTCGCCTTGCCGGCCAGGCTCCGCAGGGCGCCGCGCTTGTCCTTCATCTTGCGCACCTTGGCGAGGGCTTCCACGACCGATGACCGGCTGCCCTGAAGCGCCAGCAGCAGCAGCAGCAGCGCGAGGAAGACGAAGCCGCCTCCGGCCAGGAGAGCCTCCGGCCGGGTGAGCGGGCTCGGCTCGACGAAGAACGGCTCGGCCGGCGCCGGGGGCGGCGGGGCGAGCGTCGTCGGCGAGGGCGGGGGCGGGGGCGGGGGCGCCACCGGAGGACGCTCCGCGGCGGGCGGAGTCGGGGGCGGCGGGGGAAGCACGACCGACCTGGTGCTTTCGGCCGTCACGCCGTTGGCGGTGGCCGACACCGACACCTGGGTGCGCCCGTGGGCGGCGGAAGTGTACGACAGCATGTACTGGCTGATCAGCTCCGTGGCGATCGATCCGAAGATCCCTGAGAGAGCTTCGGGATCGTCCGCAGCGACCACGGTCCCCTCGGTGGATGCGGCGAGCCGCTGCAGTGCATCCCGGTCGCTCTCCGGACTCGGGAGCTCGACCGCGTAGAAGCCGGCCGACGCACCGAGCACTGCCACGATGGCCTCCTCCAGCGTGGAGCCACTCACGGTGTCGCCGCCGTCCGAGAGCACCACGATCCAGCGGCGCGCCTCTTCCGTTCCGGCGAACGCGTCTGCCGCAGCACGGAGCGCGTCGTAGAGGGCCGTCTCTCCTCTGGCTTCGAGGCCGTCGACGGCGGCGGTCGCCGCAGCGGCGTCGGTGGTGAACGGCGCCTTCACTTCTGCGGTGTCGCCGAACCCAAGCACCGCCACCTCGACCCCGGACGGCATCCTGGCGATGAAGTCACGGGCCGCCGCCTGTGCCGCCGCCAGCGGCTCGCCGCGCATCGAACCGGAGGTGTCGAGGACGAGCACCACCTGCAGCGCGTCCGCACCGAGCTTGGTGGCGGTGGCTGCGCGTTCCTCGCCGTCCTCGACGACGACGAAGTCGGAGCCGGTCAGGACCGATCCGGCCAGGTCGGCAGGCAGGGTGACCGTCAGTTGCACGTCCGGGTAGGCCGAGTGGTCGGCCGTGTCGATGCGCAGCGCCGGCGGGTCCCCTTCGGCGGCTCCGGCGGTGGTGGGGATGGCGACTGCGAACGCCAGCAGAGCGGCGAATGCGGTCCGCCTCATCCGAGGGCCGCCTCTCCGTTGTGCGAGCCTTTCGAGCCGCTGCTCGCCGTCGCGATCAGCGTATCGAGGTCCGCCGGAGCGCCGAAGGCACCGGCCGGCAAGGTGATGCCGAGATCCTTCAGGCGGTCGGTGAACTGCGGCCTGATGCCGGTGGGGACGACGCTCCCCTTGAATCTGCCGTCCTCGTCGATACCGGCGGCGTAGTCGAACTCGAAGATGTCCTGGAGAGTCACGACCTGGCCCTCCATCCCGACGACTTCGGTGATGTGGGTCACGCGGCGGCTCCCGTCGCGAAGGCGGCCCAGCTGGACGATGACGTCGACTGCAGATGCGATCTGCTCCCTGATCGCCCGCACCGGCAGCTCGACGCCCGCCATGAGCACCATCGTCTCGAGCCGGGCGATGGCGTCGCGGGGGCTGTTGGCGTGCACGGTCGACAGCGACCCCTCATGGCCGGTGTTCATCGCCTGGAGCATGTCCAGCGCCTCCGCACCACGCACCTCGCCGA
>CAYGCW010000001.1:7497-14325 GCA_964348465.1 uncultured Acidimicrobiia bacterium
TCAAGAAAGAGGGTCAGAACGTATTCTTCCTTCACGAGGTCCCTGATCCGGACTTCTCCCTTGCCCTCGATGTTCGGGGGCCGGCTCTCGAGCCGCACGACGTGCCGCTGGTGGAGCTGGAGCTCCACGGCGTCCTCGATCGTCACGATGCGCTGATCCTCGGGGATGAACGACGACAGCACGTTGAGGAGCGTCGTCTTGCCGGTGCCGGTGCCACCGCTGATGATGGCGTTGAGGCGGCCCTCCACGCAGGCCCGCAGCAGGTCGGCCACCTTCTCGGAAAGGGTGCCCATGGCGACGAGGTCGTTGACCTGATAGGGATCTTTCGAGAAGAGTCGGATGGTGAGGAGCGGGCCGTCGACCGCCAGCGGTGGGATCACGGCGTTGACGCGGGATCCATCCGGGAGGCGGGCGTCGACCATCGGTGACGACTCGTCGATCCGCCGCCCCACCTGGGACACGATCCGTTCGATGACCCGCCGCAGGTGGGTACGGGACAGGAATCGGTCTTCTGTCTCGTAGAGGCGGCCATTGCGCTCGATGAAGATCATCTCCTCGGCGTTGACCATGATCTCGGTCACGCCCGGGTCGTCCAGGTACTTCTGGATGGGCCCGTATCCGAGGATGTCGTCACGGACCTCGGCCACGAGGCGGTCGCGCTGCGCTGCGGTCAGCGGGGCGCCCTCGCCGTCGAGTGCGTTTCCGAGCTCCTCCACCACGAACGCGTGAAGCTGTTCGTCGGAGAGGGACGAGTCGTAGAGACGGCCGCCGAGCCTGGCGAACAGCGCCGCCTGGGCGCGCTCCTTGACGTTCCCGAGAGGATCTGCCTCACCCGGCTCCGGCCCGGTGGCGGCCGCCGGCGACGGCGTCCACGCCTTGGACTCGTGGCTGGCAGAAGTGGCCTTCAATCGCTCGCTGAGCTTCATCTATCCCCTCCTCAGGGAGAACAGCCCACCGGAGCGGGGGGCACTGCTAGTCACTTCGGCAAAGCGGCCCACCACCTCGGTGAGGCGGCGGGCAGCATCGGATCGGGGCGCCGCCATCAGCAGCGGCGTCCCCTGGTTCATCGAGAGCGGCATCGTCCGGGTACTCGGCAACTGCACGTCCACCGGCATGCCCACGAGGCGTTCGACGTCGTCGGCATCGAGCCCCACGTCGCTGTCGGCGCGGTTGAGGATCAAGTGGCGGCGCTGCTTCGTCATCCCGAGGTGATCGAGGGCTTCCACGACCTTGCGCATGCCCTTGGCGCTCGCAACGGCCATGTCGGCGACGAGGATCAGGTCGGTCGACAGCTCCAGTGCCCCCAGGGTGTGCTCGGAGAGGCCTGCCGGCGTATCGACCACGACGTACGAGAACTCACCGGCGAGGAGGTCGATGGCGCGGCGGGCCCTGCTTTCGGCGACCTCTTCTCCTTCGGCGGGCGATTCGGGCGCCGCCAGCACGTAGAGGCCCGACTCGTGGCGGGCCAGGAAGACCTTGAGGGTGCCGATATCGAGGCCGGACCCGCGGGTGGCGTCCGCAATGGAGTGGTGGGGATCGATCCCGAGCACGGTGGTCACGTCTCCGAATTGGAGGTCGAGGTCGACGATCACGGCGCTGCCCGGCTCGGCCTGGGCGAGCCCGACGGCCAGGTTGGTGGCCAGCGCGGTCTTGCCGGCGCCGCCCTTGGGTGCCAGCACCGTGACGACGCGAGCGGCGGTGCGGCTGGCGCTCTCCCCGGCGAGGCCGCCGGCGCCGACCCGCTCCGCCCTCTCCAGCGCCCGGTCGATGATCGTGCGCACCTCGTGGTCGGGCATGTCCGGGGCGATGACGTCGCGGACACCGGCCTGGAGGGCTCGCTGCCAGAGTTCGGGCGACGGGTTGGCGGCCACGAGGACGGTTATCTCCGGCGCCTCGCGATCGACGAGGGCTGCGAGGTACAGCGCCTGCTCGGTCGGCAGGTCGGGGCCCAGGATCACGACTCCGGGCCCGTCCCTGGTGACATCCAGCAGCGCGCCGTCGGCGTCCGCCACCAGGGAGGGGTCGGTCCAGCGGCGGACCTGGCCGTTGAGCGTGCCGCCGAACGCGCGCCGGACGCGCTGTTCGAAGGCGAGGCTTCCGGTGGCCAGGACGATGCCGCCGCTCATTGGTAGATCGTCCCGCGGGTCTGGATCGAGGTCCCCTCCTCGGGCGCATCGGTGGGCTCGATGGCCAGCCACACAGCGCCGTGCTCCGACGTGAACACGAGGCGCTCGGCATCCGCAGCGGGCACGGCCAGCGTGACCAGCAGGTTCCCGGTGGGGGCGAGATCATGGGTCGCGGTCGCGGCGTCGGCGCGGGCCGACTCCGCGGGCAGCTGCTCGACCTGGATGTTGGTGACGAGGATCTTGTGGAGGATCAGGTGCGTGGAGTTGGGGGTCTTGAGGCCGGTGGTGGCCGAGTCGTCGTCCTCGCCGGGCCCGGGGTCGGGTTCGGGCACCGGCGGCAGCTCGCCCGGCTCGGACGTACCGAGAGAGAAGGGGTCGAACGAGGCGAGGACCGCCACGGTCGAGCCCGGATGGAGCTGGCCGCCGACGGCCCTCTCGGGCGAGAGCGACACGGTCACCTGCAACAGTCCGTCGGGGACCTCGACCTTGGTCTCCGCCTCCAGGCTGAGCGCGGTGATGAAGCGGGCATCCAGGAGCTGCTCGCCGGGGGCGAGGTCGACGGCTGCGACCCGGTCGGTGAGATCGGCGAGGGCTGCGACGGCGCCCTCGGCGCGCACCTTCGTGGGAACCAGGGTGGACTTCACGGACTCCTCGATCTCCGTGGCGGGCGTTCCCCGCTCGATGGCCTCGGTGACGACGAAGACCTCTACGACCTGCTCGCCGGCGGCGGCGCGCTCCTCGGCGCCGCGCACGTACGTCAGCAGCACGAACGTCCCGGCGCTGGCGAGCAGCACCGAGGCGATCAATCCCAACACTCGACGGTTCATGGTTCCTCCTAGCCGGTGAGCTTCACGACGATGATTCCGCGGTCCTCACCGCCGAGATCGCCCATGGTCACGGTCTGCTTGGTGAAGTAACCGGCGATGCACCGGTCAGCACCGCCACATGGCACGACGGGGTCGCCCTCCTTGAACCCGCCTCCGAAGTTGTATCCGGTGACGTGGAGGGCGCCGTAGCCGGCGACCCGATACTTGGCCGTGTTGCCGAACCCGATGATCCCCGGCATGGTTTCGTCTTCGTTGGGCCCGAAGAAGGGGAGTTCGATGACCTTTCCCACGAGGTTCGACATCGGGCCGGGGTCGCACTCCATCGGCGGCGACGCGCCGGGGTCGATGGACACGTAAATACCCACTTCAACGGTCGCGGCGCAGTCGCCGCTCTCCAAGACTTCCGCGTCCAGCCAGCCGAATCCGCCCGGCATGTCCTGGCCGCTCGGCGAGTCGTGGCAGGGCTCGGCGTCTCCGTGGAAGTAGATCAAGGCGTCGACCTCTACCCCGGCCTCTATGTGCGACTTGTAGTTGTTCTCCCACTCGCAGTCGGAGAAGATCAGCGGCAGCGTGTGCGGCAGGGATCGGGGATAGCCCCACGCCGCCGAGGCCTTGGCCCGCACCGTGGCACCGTCGAAGCCGAGCACCGACGCGAAGAACGGGGGCAGCAACGTGCCGCCGCTCGAGCCGTCGACGGTGCTCGTGACGACGGACACGGTCTGACCGAGCAGGTCGAGGTCGACCGAGTCCACCCCGTGGGCGCCGTCCTTGGCGTTGGTGTCGGCGTATGCGGCGGCAACGGAAGGTGCGCTGAGGTGATTGCAGGCGAGGTCGCCCTCGGCGCACTGGTTGGCGATGGCGAGCGCTGCCGCGTCGGCGCCGCTCTGCAGCTCGCGGCGCTCGGCGTAGAGCGCCCCCACGTCGATCGCGAAGGCCAGCATGCCGACGAGCACGGTGACCGTGATGGCGACGGTGACGGTGGCGAGCCCCTGGTCGCCGGTCAGCCTCCGCACCGCATCACCCCCTTGCCCTCGAGAGTGATCGTCGACTCGCCGAAGAGCGGGATGTCGTAGGTGAACGGGTGGGAGATGCTCAGCTTGGCCGGGTTTCCGGGTCCGCAGGAGTTGGAGACGACCGTGAGCGTGGTCGGGTCGAGCGACGTGGCCGCGGCCACCGCGGTGGTGGCGGCGGCGCCGGAATCTTGGGTGAGGGCCAGCACGCGCACGCCTTCGCGAGCGGCGTGGGTGAGCGTCACCTGGGCGTTGTAGGCCCGCCCGAACTCGACCACGCCGAAGATCAGCAGCACGAGCAACGGCAGCATCAGTGCGGTCTCCACCAGGGTGGCGCCGCGATCCGATCGGGTGTTGGCTCGAGTCACGAGAGCGCATTGAGTAGGTCGACGTTGTCGACGAGGGCGTTGACGTTCAGCCCAAAGGCGGTGACGGCGACGAGGGCGACGATCGCGATGAGGGTGACGAGCAGGCTGTACTCGACCAGCGTCGCGCCTCTGTCCCCGCGCGGGAGTAGAAAAGCCGCCGCGACCCGATTGGCGGCGGACGCTGCCGCGGCGGCTCCCCTACGCATTTCTAACCGGCGATCGCCGTGGCGATCTCGGTGAACTTGGCGGACACGTTGACGCCGAGGGCGGTGACCGCCAGCAGGGCGACGACGGCCACCAGGGCGACCATCAGGCCGTACTCGACCATCGTGGCGCCTTCGTCCCGGCGCAGGCGCTCCGCCAGGTAGGTGGCGAAATGGAGCATCGGTCTTCTCTCCTTGTCTGTCGTGAGCCCGGGCCCTTCTGCTCGGGCTCATCCTCCTGATACGGATAGTGCCTGATCGACTACAAAGAGTCATCCTCAAGATTGGTGAAAGTGGGAGCCCCGGTGCGGACGCCGGTGCGGATGCCGGAGAGGGGCGGGCGCCGCTCACGGTTGCGATGGGGCAGGGGAGGCCGTCGGCCGACACGGCGGCCTTGCTGCCGGCGGCGGCGCAGCACTCACGGATGGTCGTGGTTGTCAATGCGTTCGCGCTCCTCAGGTGAGCCAGCCGGCGCGGCGCGCCATGGCCACCGCGGCGAGCTGTGACGAAGCTCCGAGCTTGACCAGGATGGCCCGGATCTGGGAGCGGACCGTCTCCACGGAGACGTAGGAGCGGTCGGCGATCTCCGCGGCGCGCAAGCCTTTGCCGAGCGCTCTGAGCACCTCGCGCTCGCGGCGGGTGAGGCGCTCGAACGGCTCGAGCCGGGTCCGTTCCTCGAGTCGCTTCATGCGGAGGTCGGTGAGGAGCTGGTGGCGCTCATCGGGCGACACCACCGTGCCGCTGGTGGCCGCGGTGTCGACGGCGGCCAGCACCTTCTCGAAGGGCTCGCTCTTGCCGAGCACTCCGACGGCACCTTCCGCCAGGCACTCGGCGTGGGCGAACCGGTCGGTGCTGCCGGTGAGCATCACGACGGTGACGCCCAGGTCGCGCAGCGGAGCGATCAGGTCGCGGCCCGGCCCCAGGGGGCCGAGGTCGAGGTCGACCAGCGCGACGTCAGGGCGGAACCCCTCGGCGCATGCGAGGATGGCTTCGATCGTGGGGCCGGCACAGGTCTCGGCGACGATGCCCTCGCCGTGGAGTGCTTCGACGAGTATCTCGCCGAGCAGTTCGTGGTCCTCGATCAGGAGGACCCGCGGCCCGCCCGTCGATCCCTCGGGACTGGGCACGGCGCTGAGATGGGTGGCCGCCTCAGGCGACACCGGCGAGCACCTGGTGGCCGACGGCCAGCGGCAGCACGAGTTCGAACGCCGTGCCCTGGCCGTGGCAGGCGACCTCGAGCGTTCCGCCCTGACTCTCGGCGAGGCTCCTGGCGATGTACAGGCCGAGACCGTTGCCCCGTGCGCTGCCCCGGACGCCGCGACGGAAGACATGAGCCTGCAGCTCGCGGGGGATCCCGGGACCGTCGTCCTCCACCCGGACTACCACGGTGCCCCGCAACGGGCGGGCGCTGATGCGCACGGCGGCGGTGGGGGCGTGGCGGCGGGCGTTCTCGATCAGGTTGCGGAGGATCTCGGTGGTGGCGAGGGGGCACCCGACCGCAGCCAGATCGGGAGGTACGTCGACCTCGACGTCGGTGCCGCGCAGGCGCTCGACGGCGACCGCGGACGCCGCCGTTTCGGCCACGATGAACTCCTGTCCGGTGGCCACCGCGTCGCGGTCGTCGAGCAGCCGTCGCAGCAACGCGACCTCGGCTCGTATCAGCTGCTCGAGAGAACTGGGGAGTGCGGTGTGTTTGGTGGCGCGCCGGGAAGCCGCGTGGACCGCCAGCTCGATGGCAGACAGCGCGGATCGCGCCTCGTGCGCTCGCTCCTCCCAGACGGCGCGGGTGGCCTCCGCGCTCGCATGCAGGGAGCGCGCCTCGGCGGTGCGTTCCCGGTAGCTGCGCTCGAGGGCCTCGCCCGCCCCGATCAGGGCGAACATGAGCGCTGCGAGCCGGAGCGTGGCCACCATGGTTCTGCCGATATCGGCGGGTAGGGACCAGCCGGCGACGACTTCGGCGGCGACGTAGGCGGCCAGCGTCAGCGCCACTGCGCCCAGGAATCGCCTATCACGCCGCCAGGCGGGAGAGCGGCGCCGGGAGGCGGCGCGCGGCTCGGGTATGGCGAGCCCGAGATCGACGACTTGGTTACCGATCATCCTGCTCCCAACGGTGACTAGTCACCTTGTGACCACCTCGAGTAGTCACAGGAACATCGGCCGGACCCGCCCCCGACCTTTAGTGCTGTTCCGAGCGCCTCCAGGACCAGATGGCGGCGCCGATGCCGACACCGACGCCGACCGCATACCAGGCGCCGATCGACCCCCCGAGGGCCGGCCGCATCGGCTCAGTCAGG
>CAYGCW010000001.1:14335-49075 GCA_964348465.1 uncultured Acidimicrobiia bacterium
AGCCAAGGTCGCCCAGGACGGCCTGATCCTCACCGAAAGCCAGCTCACGGCGCTGGAAAAGGCCAAGGCCGACAAAGAGGCCCTCACCGCCGCCGCTCACAGACCCGGCGCCGATCGACCCCCCGAGGGCCGGCCGCATCGGCTCGGTCAGGAGTCGGGCGCCGGCGGCCGCGGCCAGTGCCACTGCGGCAACGACTCCGGCCGGCGGCCGCCTCCGGCGCAGGGCCGCCACGGCCGCGGCCGCCATGACGAGCAGCAGGGCCGCATAGAGCTCGACCGGGTGGCGGGTCACGGCACTGCCGGGAAGCGCGTATGCCCACGGCAGCTCGCTGGCCGTTCCGAGACACGACTCCCGCAGCAGGCATCCGGCGTGCCATCCGGCCAGTCCGGCGAGGACGGCCGCTGCGGCGGCATCGGCCAGGACGGCGACCTCGCCGCGGGCCAGCACGGCGAAAGCGGCCGCGGCGCCGACCACCGCCCAGACGGTGTCGACCCCGCCGCGCACCACGAGCACGTCGGCCGGGTTGGCCACGGGATTGGTACCCGTGAGGACCATGGCCGCCAGCCGTCCGACGATCAGGCCGGCGATGCCTGCCGTCAGCGCGGTGTCCCACACGCTGCGGGTGCAGTCGGCGGCGTTGCCGCGGCGCGCCTCAACGTACAGCACTGCATACATCGAAGCGATGCCGACGAGGGCCGCTCCGAGGAGCGAGAACTCCATCAACCGCTGCGCAGCAGCTCGTCGATGCGCAGCGCGAGGCTGCGTTCGTCGATCACGCCGGTGTGCAGCGTATCGAGGTCGCCTCCGGGCCGGAAGAAGAACGTCAGCGGCACCCCCCGTCCGCCGAGCGCCGCGGGCACGGCACCGGGCGGGTCGAAGAAGTGCTCGAACGCGCCGAGCCGGAACTCGTCGATGAACTCCGCCGCCGCCCTCTCGGAGTCGCGCACGGCCACCGACACGAAGCGCACCCGGTCGTCGAACTCGCGGGCGGCGGCGCGGAGGAGAGGGGCCTCGGACCGGCAGGGGATGCACCACGATCCCCACACGTTGAGCACGACCGGCCGCTCGGAGGTGGCGAGCAGGACGCGCATCTGGTCGGGATCCGTGGGCGCGAGGACGGAGGGCGGGGAGCCGGCCCCGCTCCCGCCGCACGCGGCAGCCGTGATCGCAAGTGCGGCGACCGCCACCAGCAGCCGTGGGAACAGCATCCGGCGACTCTACGGGCCGGACGGCCCAACGGGTAGGCTTCGGGCCGGTCTCCGCATCGGGGGAGCGATGGGACGTGCCTGGTCCGGCCTGCTGAGGCGCCTCGGAAGCCTGGTCGATTGGGCAGCACGATGGGGCAGGCAGCTGCTGGGGGCCATCTCCTCCGTGGTCGCCCGGCGGCTCGCCGGGCTGCGCCATCGGGCGTGGCGGGTGACCCGCCGAATCGTTGGGCTGCTCGCGGCACCACCCGGGTCTGTGAGCTCGGAGGTGTGCGGCCCGCCTCCGGATCCCGCCGCCATCCGCCCGGAGTGCCGCCGCTACCCGGGCGTGGCGGCGATCGTGGTCGTCATGCTGGCCGCCTTCGTGGTTCTCCAGCAGCTCGACGCCCTTCTCGAGGGCATGCGGACCACCGGCGGCCAGGGCTACGGCATGGGACGGGCGCTCCGGGATCTGCCGGGCGCGTTCGACGCCTGGCAGGAGTGGCACGCAGGAAACGAGCGGCTGCTGTCCCCGGGGTGGGTGGTGGGCGCGTACGTGCTCGTCGACACGTTCGCATTCGTTCCCACCGTCACCGCGTTGATCGCCTTCGTCCTGGTCACGATGGTGCGGCGCATGCGGCCCGGGTGGGCTCGCTCCGGCCCCAGGGTCGAAGCCCGCTACCGGGAGCGGCTCGCCGAGATCCGGCGTCGCAACGCTGAGACGGTGGCCGCCAACGACGCCGCCCGGCGCGCCTTCGAAGAGGAGAGTGCGCTGCGGCCCGCCGAGGATCGGCGAGGTCCGCCGCCCGCCGTGCCGCTCATCCCCGAGCCGCCTTCACCCGACGGCCGATCCCTGGCCGCGTACACCGGGCGGTGGGCGAAGACGCTGCGCTGGACGGCGCCGTTGCTGGTGGTGTTCTTCCTGACGGACGTCGCAGAGAACCTGCTGTTCGGAATCTCCTATGCCGCAGGGTGGACGGGCCTCGGCTCTCCGATCGGAGTCCTGACCTCCGTCAAGTGGCTCTCGGTGGGCTTCCTGGCCGCAACGGTGGTCTACGTGCGGGTGGCGGCTCAGCCGGCCGAGTCCCGTCTCGACGGCCGCGGCCTGAGCGAAGACGCCCGCGCCGTCTTCAGGGGCCTGGTGGCGATGCGGGTGCCGCTGGTCATCTTCCTCTTGGTGGCCGGAGCGCTGGCGCTGGGCCTGCTCGACCAGATCCCGGACGCCATCCGGCGCTGGAGCGTCGTGCAGCTGGCGGCGGCCTTCTACTTCGTCGCCGGCCTCTCGGTGGCGCTGTGGATGTTCGGGCTGTGGGTGTATCGGCGGGTCACCGAGGGCTTCCGGCGTTACGAGGTGGACGCCCCTGCGGCACTCAAGCTGCGCCGCAGGGTCGGGGCGTCGTTCCTGGCGGCAGCCGCCGGCCAGACCATCGTGTGGGCGGTCCTTCCCGACCGGGTGGGCCTCGGCCTCCTCGTGCCGGCGGCGATCGTGCTTCTCTTCTTCGTGACGTCGGCGGCGCTGCCGACGCCAGACCCGCCGGAGGATCCGCCGCCGCCGCGCTGGCCGAGACGGATCATTCCGCACTTCCTGCCTCGGTTCCTGGCTGCGGCGGCCGTGGGCGCCCTGGGCCTGGCGGCGCTGAACGCCGCCATCCCGACGATGGTCGTGAAGCGAGAGCGCGCGGCCACCACCGCCGCCGTGGTCGGCGACATCATCTTGCCGGTGCTGCTCATCGTCGCAACGGTCGCCACCGGCCTCTTCGCCGTGGTGAGGTCCCTGCGGGTGGATCCGACGGCGCCGGGTCACCATCGGGCGAGCACGCAGCACGAGCGGAGGCGGGCGTTCACCGTTCTCCTCGCCCTGGCGGTCGTCCCTCCGGTGGCCCTCTGGACAGCCTGGATGACCGGCCTCGGCGACGAACTCCGGGATCTCCCTGCCATCTCGGCCAACTGGCTGCTGCTGGCCGCCACGCTGGCGCTGGTCGCCTCGGCGGCGGCCTACTACCTCTACGACGCGGACTACTTCCCGTTGCGGTGGGGCGGCGGCTGGTTCGCAGGCCTGAAGGAGTTCGCCTTCGACAAGTCGCGCGGCGGCCTCGATTGGTCGCGGGAGGCCAAACAGCTCGGCTCGGTCTCGGCGGTGGTGTATCTCCTCATGGGGCTCTGGTTGGTGTGGAAGCCGCTCGCAGCGGCGCCGCTGCTGGGCACGGTGGGCGTGGCGAGCCTATGGGTGACCTCGTTCGCCGCCGTCGCTCTCGTCGCCACGATCTTCGCCGAGCGCACCCGCCCGCCCCGGCTCCTGAGCCACCTGGGGGTGAACCGGCTCCCGGTCTTCGCGTTGCTGGCCGTCTGGGTTCTCGCTGCCCAGATTCCCGTCCTGCGGGAGCCGACCTACCACGACGTCCGGATCGCAGCCGCAGGCGACTTGGCGGCCACGGCTGCCGCCCCGTTCGACGCGCACGCCGGGCAAGTCCCGGGGCTGTGCGACGCGGCGCTGCCGTCCGGCCCCAGCCGCATCGACATGGAGGATGCTCTGTGCCGGTGGCTGGCGGCCAACGACCTGCTCGACGGCCGGCGCCGCGGCGCCGTTCCGATGGTCTTCGTATCGGCGTGGGGCGGCGGCATCAGGGCGGGGGCGTGGACCGCTTTGGCGATGGACTGCATCTTCGAGCCGGACGGCTACGTGGAGGCCCCGGCGACCGTCGACGGCACCGCGGTCGATCTCTGCCGGCGCAACGGCGCCCTGGGCGGCGACCCGTACGAGTTCAGCGACTCGCTGTTCGCCCTCTCGGGGATCTCCGGCGGCTCTCTCGGTTTCGCCGAGTACGCCGCCTACCTCAGCGGCAAGGAGCACCACGAGATCGCCCCGAAGTGGGTGCGGGCGGCCTTCGGCGCCGACTTCCTGGCTCCCACCGTCAGCCAGCTCCTCTTCGTCGACGTGCCGCTGAGTCTGTTCGGCTACGTCGACGGGCCCGACGACCGGGCCATTGTGACCGAGCGGGCCTGGGAAGCGGCGTGGGCCGGCTCCGGTGCCGATGGCCTGCTCAGACAGGGACTGTTCCGATCCTGGCGGGACAACCGTCACGTGCCGCTGCTGGTCCTCAACGGGACCAGTCACACCGATGCGTGCCGTTTCAACGCGTCGGTCCTCGACGCCGGCGTCGAGGTGGTCGTGGAGGACGACGGCGGCAAGTACATATTCGACGACTGCACGTCGCTGGACGCTTTCGAGGCGGACTACCGGCCGGCGCCGACCACGCTCGCCGTGCCGCGGGGCGCCTGGGCGCTGGCGCAGACCCGCGATCTCGTCGACTTCCTGTGCGAGGACCAGGATGTTCGGCTGTCCACGGCGGCGCTGCTCTCGGCGCGGTTTCCGGCAGTCAGCCCGCCGGGTCGGATCGACCGCTGCGCCGGGTCGGCGCTGCGGCCACCACAAGGAGAGCAGGCCTACGTGACTGATGGAGGCAACCTGGAGCTGTCGGGCACGCTGACCGCGTTTCAGCTCTGGGACGCGGTGGCGCCGATGATCGAGACGTACAACCGGCATGCGGCAGGTTCGGCGTGCATCGTGCCGTTCATGATCCACCTCGAGAACGGGTACCGGCCACCGGGTGCGCAGAGCCTCGACCCGTCCCTGCCGAACGAGTGGCTGGCGCCGGCGCGGAGCGACGCCCGGGACGGCCTCGTCAAGAATGCCCGCATCAACGCCGCGCTGCCATTCGACGACCCGCTCGGTCTCCCCGGCGGGACCGTGACCGTGGGCGAGGACAAGCCGCGCGAGTTCCGGTACTCGGTCGACCAATACGCGTTCCTCACCACCCGCGCCCACCCGGGGGTCCAGGCGCCGTTCGGATGGGCGCTGTCGGAGCAGGCGATCGAGGACCTGGAGAATCAGCTCCTCGAGAACGCCGCGCAGCTCGCCGAGATAGGGGCCTGGTTCTCCGGCGGCCTCAGCTGCGGCTGACCGGGCCGGCGGACCCGGCCCGGCGGCCGAGCTCGCCGAGCACCGCAGCCGGCTCGATGGCGCGCTCGGCGAGCAGCACCAGCAGGTGGTAGACGAGGTCGGCGGCCTCGCCGGCGACCCGGTCGGCGGGCTCGCCGCCCGCGGCGTGGTTCTTGGCGGACAGCACCACCTCGGCGGCCTCCTCGATGAGCTTGCGAGCGGCGGCGTCGACGCCGCCGTCGATCAGCTCTGCGGTGTAGCTGCCTGCGGGGCGCTCCGCCGCCCGGCTGCGGATCGTGTCCCAGAGCGGCTCGAGCCGGGCGAAGCCCTGGCCGCGGACCTCGTCCGGACGGCCGAAGCAGGAGACCCTTCCGGTGTGGCAGGTCGGGCCGGCGGGCCGGGCAGTGATCAGCACGGCGTCGCCGTCGCAGTCGGCTGCCATGTCGACGACCTCGAGGGTGTTGCCGCTGGTGGCGCCCTTGCGCCACAGCTCCTGGCGGGACCGGGACCAGAAATGCACCTGTCGCGTCTCGATGGTGGCGGCCACCGCCTCCCGATCGAGATAGCCGAGCATGAGGACCCGGCCCGTGACCCAGTCCTGGACCACGGCGGGCACGAGGCCCCCGGCTCCGTATGAGAGGTCGTCGGGCGTCATGAGGGTTCCAGCCGCACCGGGAGACCGGCGGCGGCCAGGCCTTCCTTGAGCGAGGCGATGGAGACCTCGGAGCGGTGGAAGATCGACGCGGCCAGCACGGCGTCCGCCCGGCCGTCCTGGAGCGCCGCGACGCAGTCGGCCACCGTGCCGGCCCCCCCGGAGGCGATCACGGGAACGGTGACCGCGCCGGACACCGCCGCCAGCAGCGTGGTGTCGTACCCGTCCTTGGTGCCGTCGCGGTCCATCGACGTGAGCAGGATCTCGCCTGCCCCGAGCGCGGTGCCGCGCCGGGCCCACTCCACGGCATCCAGCCCGGTGGGCGTGCGACCGCCGTTGACGACCACCTCCCATGAACCGGTGCCGTCGGAGCGGGCGTCGACGGCGAGGACCACGCACTGGGTGCCGAACGCCGCTGCGCAGCGCGCGATGAGGTCCGGGTCCCTGACAGCGGCGGTGTTCAGCGAGACCTTGTCGGCTCCCGCCCGCAGGACCGCCCGCATGTCGTCGACGCTGCGGACTCCGCCCCCGACGGTGAGCGGCACGAACACCTGGGAGGCGGTGCGGCGGACGACGTCGAGCATCGTGTCTCGTCCCTCGGGGGAGGCGCCGATGTCCAGGAAGACGATTTCGTCGGCACCTTCGGCGGCGTAGCGACGCGCCAGTTCGACGGGGTCGCCCTCGTCGACGAGGTCCACGAACCGCACGCCCTTGACGACCCGGCCGGCGGTGACGTCGAGGCACGGAATCACGCGTTTGCGCAGCATCAGGCCACTCCCACCGGCTCGCGGCACAGGGCCACGAAATTGGCGAGCACGGCGAGGCCGGCGCGGCCGCTCCGCTCGGGGTGGAACTGCACGCCTACCAAGTTGCCTGACCGCACGGCCGCCGTGAAGTCGGTGCCGTGGTGGGCCCTGCCCAGCACGACGGCAGGATCGACGGGGTCCGGGGCGAAGCTGTGGACGAAGTAGAACGGGGTGCCGTCGGGGATGCCTGCGAAGAGGGGGTCTGGGCGGGTCATCTCGACGTCGTTCCAGCCGATGTGGGGGAGGCGGGGGGCGGCTGCGAGCTTGCGAACCCGGCCGGGAATGAAGCCCAGGCAGGGCTCGGAGTCCTCGTCGCTGCCGTCGAAGAAGAGCTGCAGCCCCACGCAGATCCCGAGCAGGGGCACGTCGAGGGCGGCGAGAGGCTCGGGAAAGCCGGCCGTGGTCAGCCGGGCCATCGCGGCCCCCGTGGCACCCACGCCGGGCAGGACGACACCGTGGGCCCCGGCGAGACCCTCCGGCGTCTCCGCCACGGCCACGTCGGCGCCGGCCGCCGCCAGCCCTTGCGCCACCGACACGAGGTTCCCGGCGCCATGATCGATCACCACCACGCGGGTCATGCCGTCCCTTTCGTGGACGGCACGCCCGCCCGGCGCGGGTCGGGGGCGACGGCGGCGCGCAGCGCGCGGGCGAGGGCCTTGAAGGCCGCCTCGGCCACGTGGTGGTCGTTGCGGCCCGTTGCCTCGACGTGCAGCGTTATCCCGGCGGACCTCGCCAGCGCCTCGAGTGCGTGCGGGATCATCTGGGTGGAGAGGGTGCCGATGCGGTCGCCGCGGAACTCCATGGCGATCACTGCGTAGGGTCGCCCGCCGGCATCCACGACGACCCTGGCGACGGCTTCGTCCATGGGAACGGCGGCGTCGCCGAAGCGCTGGATGCCGGCCCGCTGGCCGAGGGCGTCGGCCACCGCCGCGCCCAGCACGAGCGCCGTGTCCTCGACGGTGTGGTGGTCGTCGACCTGGAGGTCGCCGGTGGTGGCCACCGTCAGGTCGAACAGGGCGTGATGGGCGAGGGAGGTCAGCAGGTGGTCGAAGAACCCCACTCCGGTGGCGACGTCGGCCCGCCCGGTCCCGTCGAGGTCGACCGTCAGCCGCACCTCGGTCTCGGCGGTCTTGCGGTGCTGCTCGGACGTGCGGCTCATGTCAGGTTCCTTTCCAGGGCTGCGACGAGGCGGTCGTCCTCGTCGGGGCTGCGCACCGTGAAGCGCAGGTACTCGGCGAGCGGCCCGGTCGCGAACGAGCGCACGACGAGACCCTCGGCCATGAGGCGAGCCTCGACCTCGGCGGCGCCGGCACCGACCTCGCACAGCAGGAAGTTGGTCTCGGAAGGCAGGACCCGCAGGCCCAGGTCGGCCAGGCGCGTGGCGAGCCGGGCTCGCTCCGCGACGACCTGATCGACGGGCAGGCCGGGGAGGTCGGGGTCCTGGAGCGCTCGGACGGCCAGCGCGGCCGATACGGTGGAGATGCTGCCCGGGGGGCGGACGCCGTGGAGGCGAGCGGCCAGCTCGGGGCTGGAGAGCGAGTAGCCGACGCGGATGCCGCCCAGGCCGAAGCCCTTGGACAGAGTGTGCAGCACGACGAGGTTGGCGTGCCGCTCGAGCCACGGTGCCCAGCGGTCGGCGATGAACTCGGCGTAGGCGGCGTCGACGACCGCAACGCCCCGGGTGGCGGTGATCAGGACGTGGAGGTCGTCGTCGAGATCGCGGCGGCCCGACGGGTTGTGGGGCTGGCACAGCCACAGGACGTCGGCGGTCGCGGCCAGCGCCTCCAGCTCGGCTACGGGCAACTCGAAGTCGGGAGCTCGCCGTTCCACCGTGCGGTACTCGGCGTCCCGGTGCAGGCTGGCTATCCGGTACAGCGTGTAGGTGGGGGAGTCGGCAACGGCGGTGGCTCCGGGTTCGAGGAAGGCGGCGGCGGCGAGGATGATCAACTCGTCGGCGCCGGCGCCGGGCACCACCTGCTCGGGCCGTACGCCGGCGCGGGCCGCGGCGGCTTCCCGCAGCGGCGTGTAGTCGGCGGCCGGGTATTCGTTGAGGCCTCCGGCGGCGCGGCCGGCCACGCTCGGGGCCCAGTCCGGCGGATAGGGCGACGTGTTGTGGTCGAAGCGGACGACGTCCTCCTCGGGGATCCCGGCCCGGCGGGCGATCTCCGCCGTGCTGGGCTGCCACTGGTAGACCGGAACCCCGGTCACGGGCCTGCTCCGAACCGGACCTCGACGGCGAGCCGGTGGGCGGTGAGGCCCTCGGCGGTCGCCAGCGCCCCGATCGTGGGCCGCAGCGCCGCCAGGCCGGCTTCGGTGAGCGTCTGCACCTGGCGCCACGAACCGAAGCTCTCCACGCCCAGCGGGCTCATCGCCGCCGCCAGCCCCCCCGTGGGCAGGACGTGGTTGGCGCCGCTGGCGTAGTCGCCGACCGGCTCGGGAGCCCACGCCCCGGCGAAGACCGATCCGGCCGCCGTCAGGGCGCCGGCATCACCCGCGGCGTCTTCGGTCAGCAGTGTGAGATGCTCGGGGGCGTATTCGGCGGCGAAGCGGAGGGCGGCCTCGTGGTCGGGGGCGAGTACGGCGAGCCCGTGATCGGCGAGGGCCTTCGCCAGCACCACCCGTCGCTCCAGCGCCGGGAGCAGCCGCTCGATCTCGGCCAGCACGGCGTCCAGCAGGTCCGGGTCTGCCGTCACGAGCACAGCGGGCGAGTCGGGCCCATGCTCGGCCTGGGAGAGCAGGTCTGCGGCCGCCAGCGTGGGATCGGCGCTGCCGTCGGCGACCACCACCACCTCGCTCGGTCCGGCCGGCAGGTCGATGTCGACCTCTCCGAACACGGCCAGCTTGGCGGCCGTCACCCAGGCGTTCCCCGGCCCGACCACCTTCTGGACGGCCGGGATCGTTTCGGTGCCGAGCGCCAGCGCCGCAACCGCCTGAGCGCCGCCCATCACATACATCTCCTCGACGTCGAGGTGTGCCGCGGCGCCCAGGAGGGCGGGGGAGAGCCGTCCGGAGGCATCGGCCGGGCTCGCCACCACGACGTCGGCGACTCCGGCGATGCGGGCCGGGATGACCGTCATCAAGAGCGTCGACGGGTAGGCGGCGGCGCCTCCCGGTACGTAGGCGCCGACTCGTCGCAGCGGCGCCCACCGCCGGGCGACGGTGACGCCCGGCTCCACTTCCATCTCGAAGTCGGCAGGCTGCTGGGCCTCGTGGAAGCGGCGGATGTTGCCGGCGGCGTGTTCGACGGCCGCACGCAGGTCGTCGTCGAGCGACGCCCACGCCTCTTCCATCTCGTCGCGGGCGACCCGGCGGGGCCCTTGTCGGCCGCCTCCGTAGCGGTTGGCGGCGTCGTCGACGGCGGCGTCGCCGCGGGCCCGGACGTCGGCGACGATGCTGGTGGCGCCCGCCCGGACGTCGGGGTCGGGCACCGCGGAGCGGCGCAGCAGCCCCCGGAGCCCGGCGGCGTCGAGTTCGGCGAGCACGACGCGCCGCATCACGGGATCATCTGCTCGATGGCCAGCACCAGTATCCCGCTGGCGCCGGCAGCCTTCAGCTCGGGCAGCACCGCCCACAACTCGCCGGCGTCGACCACCGAATGGACGGCGACCATGCCGTCGTGGGCGAGCGGGACGACGGTCGGAGCTTCGAGGCCCGGGATGATGTGCTCGATGGCCGGGACGGCCGCGGCGGGAGCGTTCATCAGTAGGTACCGCTTGCGGCGGCCGGCCGTGACCGCCTGGAACATGGTGACGACCTGGGCGACCCCGGCGTCCCGGGCGGCGCCAGGTCGGGTGACGAGCACGGCCTGCGATTCCAGCAGGGTCGTCACCGGGCGCAGGCCGTTGACCAGCAGAGTGCTGCCGCTGGACACCAGGTCCACGATGGCGTCGGCCAAGCCCAGCTTGGGCGCCACCTCCACCGAGCCGCGCAGCGGCACGAGCGTGACGTCGACGCCCTTGCGGGCGAAGAAGCCCGCCGTAGCGTTGGGATGGGCGGTGGCGACCCGCAGCCCGGCCAGGTCCTCGATGCTTGCAGCCGCCGACGACTTGGGGACCGCCGCCACCAACCGGCACCTACCGAACCCGAGCTCGGCGGTGGTCTCGAGGTCGAGGCCGGCCTCCTCGAGGAGATCGACGCCGGTGATGCCCAGGGCGGCGGCCCCGTCGGCGACGATCTCGTCGACGTCCTCGGTGCGGACGAACAGCAGTTCCAGGCTGACGTTGGCCACCGGCACGGTCAGCGCGCGGTCGGTCTTCTCGAACCGCAGCCCGGCGTCGCGTAGCATCGCCAGCGTCGGCTCCTGGAGGCGGCCCTTGTTGGGGACAGCGAGGCGAAGCGCCGGACCGCTCACGACTCCTCCTCGGGGATGAGCCCGAGCCGGTCGAGCAGCAGGCGGTACCCGCCGGTGCCGTGCTGCAGCCACTGGTTGATCCGGGTGACGGTTGCCGTGGACGAGCCGGCCTCCTTGGCGATCTCGCGGTACGGGAGACCTCGTGCGAGGAGCCGGGCCACGGCCCAGCGGTGCGCGAACTCGTCCAGCTCGCGCAGCGTGCACAGGTCGCGGAAGAATGCTTCGGCCTCCTCCTGCGTTTCCAACGCCAGGATCGCCTCGAACAGGGCGTCGGTGTCTTCGTTGGTCCAGTCTTCGGTTGCGGCCGTCGTCATGTTCTTGCTCTCGTATCGGTGGTTCGGTCTGTCGATCGGTTTTTACGTATTATTGTTTTAGCCTGCTAAAACGTTAGCAAGGTGAACCATAGCGTAGGGGCCGGCGGGCCCGTGCGCAAGACTCGATTCTCTCTGGAGGGACCGCGTGCAGATCATCCCGTCCGTGGACGTGCTCGACGGCCGCGTCGTACGCCTGCTGCGCGGCGACTACGACACGGTCACCGACTATGGCGCGGATCCTGTCGCGGCCGTGCGCCGTTGGGGGGAGGCAGGCGCGTCGCTGGTGCACGTCGTCGACCTGGCGGGGGCCCGCTCCGGAGTGGTCGACGACGGCCTGTGGCCCAGGCTGACGGGGGCCGGGGTGCCGTTTCAGGCCGGCGGGGGCCTGCGGACCGTGGCGGCGGTGGCATCCGTGCTCTCCGCCGGAGCGGCGCGGGCCGTTGTCGGGACGGCCGCGGTGTGGGAGCCGGACTTGCTGGCGGCAATGGTCGCCGCGGCCGGCGCCGGCCGGATCGTGGCGGCCGTGGACGTGCGATCCGGGCGGGCCGAGGGGGCAGGATGGCGGGACGGCGGGCGGGATCTCGCGACCGTGCTTGCCGGCCTGAGAGCCGCCGGGGTCGCGCAGGCACTGGTGACCGCGATCGCCCGCGACGGGACCGGCGCCGGGCCCGACTACGGCCTGCTGGCGGAGGTGGCGGCGGCGACTCCCGGCATGGCCGTGATCGCCTCCGGGGGCGTGGGCAGCCTCGATCACGTCCGGGAGCTCGCCGCTCTCGGGGTGGAGGCGGCAATCGTGGGGCGGGCTCTCTACGAAGGTGCGTTCACCCTCGCCGAGGCGCAGGCGGCGGCCGCCGGGTAGGTGGTCTGTGGCGCGGCGGCGCCATCTGACGAGATCGCCGCTTCATGCCGTAGCCTCCTGTCCAGGAGGTGGCCGTGGACCGGATCGCCGGGATCATCGTGAGGCATGCGAGGCGCATCCTGGCCGTGACCGCGGTGATCACGGTTGCCAGCCTGGCGATGCTGCTGCGGATGGACTTCAACGCCGACGTGGCCTCGTTCGTGCTCGAGGGCAACCCGACGGGAGAGGCGTTCAAGGAGCTTCAAGAGAAGTACGCATCGGCAGACCCCATCAACGTGATCGTGTCGCTGACCTCCGGGTCGACTTTCGCCGAGCCCGCGGGGTTGGCGGCACTGGCCGAGCTGCGCGACGAGCTCGCTGCCGTGGACGGTGTCGCCGCAGTGGCTTCGGTGGTTCCCGACGCCAACCCGCTCACCGGTGAGCCGCTGACGCCGGAGACGCTCCGGTCCGCCTCGCCCGAGGTGATCGCCCAGGCGGCCGCCGCCAGCCCGCTCTCCGGCCTGCTCCTCAGCGAGGACAAACGTCATGCCCTCATGCTCGTCACCCCGGCGGGCGACAGCACCGCGGTGGCGCGCCGGGTGGCGGACGTCACGGCCCCCACCGGCACCGAGGTCACGCTGTCGGGCAACCCGGTGGTGTTCGCCTCCGTGCTCGACAAGCTCTCGCTGTTCATCCTCGTCATACCGCCGGCGGTGATGATCCTGCTCGTGCTCACCTTCACCGCCACCATCGGGGACCGGCGGCTGAGCGTGCTGGCGCTGATCCCGGCCGCCCTCGGAGCCATCTGGACCTTTGGGCTGCTGTTCGCGCTGGGGCGGGAGGTCGACATCGTCACCGTGATCGTGCCGATCTTCGTGATCGTGATGGGCTCGGCGGACGGCCTGCACTTCGTCACCCATTTCCAGGAGGAGGCGGCTCACGACGACCCGGTGGCGCGGGTCAGCACGGCGCTCTCCCACGTGGGCGTGCCGATGATCCTCACCACGGTCTCCACCGCAGCCGGGTTCCTGTCCCTGGTGGCCACGGGCGTCCAACCGATACAGCAGCTCGGCCTGTTCACCGCCATCGGCATCTCCTTCGCAGGCGTCATCTCGTTCTTCTCGCTCCCCGCTCTGCTGAGCCGTCTCCACATCGAGCCGCACCATCACCAAGCGCTGATCGGACCCCGGATCACCCGGGCGCTCAAGATGCTGGTGCGCACGCGGGTGCCTGCCGCCCTGCTCGTCGTGGGACTCGTGGCCTTCGCAGCCGTGTCGCTGCCCCGGCTCGACGTGAACCCCGATCAGCTCTTCTTCTTCAAACAGGGAGATTCGGTCCGTGCCGCCTTCGAGCGAACGGAGGAGCTGTTCGGCGGAGCCACTCCGCTGATGGGGGAGTTCGCCTACGACCCGAACGGCGGGCCGGACCAGCTGGCGGCCATCGCCGCGCTGTCGGAGCGCTTCGAAGCACAGCCCGGCGTGCGGGAGGTCTTCTCGGTGGCGGATCTCGTGGAGGCCCTGCCGCCCGGCCAAGCCGCCGGCGTGCTCGGCGGCGGTGCCCGGCTTCCGATCGGCGAGATGGTCAGCGGCGACGGCCTGCGCTTCATGCTTCTGCCGTCGGACTTCTCGACGGCCGATCTCCAGGGGTGGCTCGCGTTCGCCGAGGAAGCGCCGGAGATCCGGGTTCTCACCGGCATGCCGGTGGTGTGGGACGAGATCGCCCGGCTGGTCCTGGAAGCCCAGGTCGTGTCGCTGTTGGTGGCGTTCGCGCTCGTCACGGCCATGCTGCTGGGCTCCTACCGCCGCCTGCGCCAGACGCTCGTCTCGCTCGTTCCGATCGCCCTCACCGTCGCCACCATGCTCGGCTTCATAGCGGTGTCGGGCATCCAGCTCAACCTGCTGACGGCCGTGATTGGCGGAATCGTGATCGGCGTCGGCATCGACTACGCCATCCACTTCGTGGCGGCCATCGACCACGCCCGGCACAACGGTGCCGGCTACGTGCTGCGGGCCATCGACCGCGCCGGCCGACCGATCGTCGCCAATGCTCTCGGGATAGCCGTGGCCCTGAGCGCGTTGTGGCTGTCGCCGCTGGCGATCCACCCGCAGGTGTCGATGATCATGTGGGTGGCGATGATCACCGGTGCCCTGACGGCGTTGGTGGTCATCCCGGCGCTGCTGCCGTCCGACGGCGTACGGGAGCGCTGAAAGGACGGGGTTCGGGACGTTTGCCCCTGGCCGATGGGTGGGGGCTCGGTGGATGATCGGAGCGTGAAGGACGTGCAGCCGCCCCGCCTCCCACCGGGCCGCCAGCTCTACGATCCACTCAACGGCTTCCGGGTCGGCGGCTTCACCGGGGCCATCGTGGGGACGCTCGCCGCCGTCGCTGCCGGCGTCGCCTACCTGTGGGTGGCGTTCGCGGGCGCCGCCGTCGGTGGGGCGATCGGCTACTGGTCGGAGCGGCGGAAGCTCCATCGCGTACCGCCGGATGGGAGTGCGGCGCGGCGCTAGCCGGGGAGGTGGCGCCGTGTCCGAGATCATCACCGAGCCGGGCGTGTTCGAGGTCATGTACGGCTGCCGCGCCATGCGCCGGTTGAGCCCGCGTCCGGTGCCCGACGAGGTGCTGGTTCGGCTCGTCGAAGCGGGAACGAGGGCCCCCTCGGCCGGCAACGCTCAGAACTGGCGGTTCGTGATCGTCCGGGATCGTGACCGGTTGGCCGAGATGGCGGGCCCCTGGCGGCGCGGCATCCGCCTCATGCAGGACGTCGCGGCGCGGGCGCCAGCCCGCCCCGGGGAGGACCTCGAAGCTCGTCGCCGGACGATGCGTGCGGTGGCCTACCTGGCGGAGAACTTCGAGAGCACTCCTGCCGTGATCGGCGTATGCGTGCAGCGCGATGCCGCGGCCGAGGCGGAAGCTCGCCGTCCGGCGACGCTGCGGTCGGCGATCCGGCATCTGGGATTGTGGGGAACCCTGCGCATGAGCCGGCACGGGCGCCGCAACGCTGAGCGGGAGCTGCTGGCCAATGCCTACACCGCAGCCCAGAACGTCCTGCTGGCGGCGCGCGCCTCCGGTCTGGGCGCCGTGCTCACGATGCCGCAGGTGCTGGCGCCGCCGGGGACGTACGAGACGATCCTCGGCCTGCCCGCCGACGTGATCCTGGCCGCGCTCATACCGATCGGTTACCCCCTCGGCGAGTTCGGCCCGGTGGCGCGCGCCCCGGTCGAGCATTACCTGAGCTGGGACCGCTACGCCCCGGCGCCGGCGCGATCCACCTAGCGCACGGAGCGGACAGCGATCCGTCGAGTCGGACGGCGTCCCCCGGAATCGTCGCGCCGCGCCGGCGCCGCTATCCGGGCGAGCCCGGGTACCGGTGAGCGGCCGGCAGATCTCGGGTGAGATCGCAGCGGTACCACGCCGCCGGCCGGTGGGGATGGCCGGTCGTGGCCCAGAAGTCGGCTTCGAACTCGCGCGGCACGTCGTCGATGGTGATCTCGACGTGTGACTTCCCGGCGCCGGGATCGCCGAGGACCACCACCGGCGACCCGGCGACGGCCAGCATCGCCCGATCCAGCAGCGCCTGGTCCTCATCGCCCTGAGCGGTGACCACGTAGCGAAGCGTCACTCGTTCGCCGTCGCGGCCTCGATCGCCGCCGGTCGTCGGCCACTCGACGCTGTACAGGTAGACGCTCACCCAGCGGCCCGGCTCGTCGGGCAGCAGCTCGGGCGTGACCCCGGCGTGGATCCCGGCGGCCGCCAGCTTCCCGCCGATCGTGGCGAGCAGGGCTTCGGTCACGTCTTCGATCCCGGTCATGACTCCTCCGGCTCCGTTACCGACATGTCCCGCTCCCATCCCTCGTGCTCGAGTTTGATGGACTGAATCGCCACCGCGTTCCCCCCGGCATCGAGGTCGGGGAGCGCCTGGTACTCCGACACCCAGGCACGACGCACCAGGTAGCGCAGCACGGTCTGGCCCTGGAGGTTCAACAGCTCGATGGCGATGTCCTTCCGGTAATTCTTGAGCGAGCCGGGCTCACCGGTGCTCGGGTCGAATGCGAGACGGGCCCACTCCTCGAAGACCGGGTCGTGCGTGACGCCGCGCTCCAGCGTGATCGGCTCGAACCTGGTCGGGCCGGGGGCGGTGCGGTTGGCGGCGGGCTCCGTACCGGTCCGGTATTCGACGGCTTCGGTCATCCGGCGGAGCGCTGACACGTGGGATACCCCGGCGACGACCTCGCCGTCGATGATCACCCTGAACCTGCAATTGCGGTACGGGTCGCGGCGGTGGGTATTCACGACGAAGTCGGCCACGTTTCCCCCAATCGTCTGCTGGGTGCAACTCTATCGGTCCGGCCGGGCCGCGTAGAGGGCGACGGCCACCGCCGTGGCCAGGTTGAGGCTCGACACACCCGGTCGCATCGGGATCGCCACGCGCCGGGCGGCTCGCGCGAGCAGGGCCGGGCTGAGGCCCCGGCGCTCGGACCCGAACGCCAGCACAGCGCGCTCCGGTACCGGGTCGCGGTCGAACCGCGCGCCTCGCGGGTCGAGGGCCACGATCGGTCGGTCGGTGGCGGCCAGCTCGCCGATGGCTGCGACCGGCACTGCGAAGTGGAGCCCGGCGGCGCCGCGCACGGCGTTGGGGTGCCACGGGTCGAGTGGTCCGGTGCTCAGCACCCCCGCCGCCGTGGCGGCCGCCGCCACCCGGACGGTGGCGCCGACGTTGCCATGGTGAGTGGGGGCCTCCAGCAGCACCACCGGCGCCGGGCCGGGGTCGGCGAGCACCGCAGCCGGGTCGACGGCGGGACGCTCGGCGATGGCCAGCACTCCGGTGGCCGGCGGGGATGGGGCGAGCCGGGCGAAGACCTCGGGCGCCACGCCGGAGAGGAGCGCCGCGAGCCGTTCGGCCAGGTCGGGCGCCAGCTCGGCGGCCAGGCCGGCCGGCCCGGTCGGGTCGGCCGCGACCGCCAGCCGGACCACTGCGCCGAAGCGGACGGCGTGCTTGAGAGCGTGGAAGCCTTCCAGGACGACCAGGCCGGGGTCCGAGCGAGCCGCGGCGAATTCGGCGGGCAGATCCTGCGCGCCCGTCACCCCTGGCTCGCGTACCGGGCCACGGCGGCCTCGAAGTCGGCCTTGGTCACCTCGATGGCGCTCGGATCTCGCCGCAGGGCGTTGAGCGCGGCTTCCCGCAGGGCCCCGGTGAGGTCGGCGAAGGAGAGGCCCGCGGTCTCCTCCGCAACCTCGTCGAGGTCCACGTCCGCGGCGAACGGCACGTCGGTGATGCCGAGGAGCGCCCGGCGGGCTTCGACTGCGGGCAGTCCCAGCTCCAGGTGCACCTCGAAGCGTCCGGCCCGGAGGAGCGCAGGATCGATGAGGTCGCGGCGGTTGGTGGCGCCGATGATCACGATGTCGCCGCGATCGGCGACGCCGTCCATCTCCGTCAGCAGCGCCGCCACCACCGAGTCGGTGACCGAAGTCGTGGAACGACCGCGCACCGGAGCGAGCGCGTCCAGTTCGTCGAAGAACAGGATCGCCGGCGCGGCCGCCCGCGCCCTGGCGAATACCTCCCGCACGCCCCGCTCCGACTCGCCGACGAACTTGTCGAGGAGTTCGGCGCCCTTCACTGCGAAGAACGCCGCTCCGGACTCGTGGGCCAGAGCCCTGATCACGAACGTCTTGCCGGTGCCGGGCGGGCCGTGGAGGAGGATGCCGCGGGGCGGGTCGATGCCGAGCCGCTCGAAGCGCCCCGGGTCCGTCATCGGCCAGATCACCGCCTCGGTGAGCCGCTGCTTCACGTCGTCCAGGTTCGCCACCCGCTCGAATCCGTACGAGGGCACTTCCCCGAGCTGAACCGTCCCCAGCGAAGGCACCGTCTCCTCGACGGCCCTCAGCAGCAGCTCCTGGCCGACGTGGCCGCCGGAATGAGCGACCAGCGCCGAGGCGTGAACGACCGCCGCCAGGATGTCGGCTCCCGAGAAGCCGGCGGTACGGGCCGCCAGCAGCGCGTAGTCGACCTCGCCGATGGGGACCCTGGCCAGCGCCGCCTCGAAAAGCAACCCTCGCCGCTCGCCGTCGGGCGGCGGGATCGACAGATGGCGGGGCACCAGCGGCGACGACGTGATCGACCGGTCGAGCGCCCCCAGCGACGAGACCCCGAGGACGCAGGCGAGGCGGGGCTTCTCGGCGACGGCGTCGAGGAACCAGCGCAGGATGGCGCCGACCTGGGCCCGGAACATGCCCTCTTCCCCGGCCACGGCCTCGAGGCGGTCGACGAAGATCACCCCAGGAGTGGAGGTGGTCTTGAGCGCGCCGTCGAGCACGTCGATGAGACGCTCCGGCTTGAACACCAGCCCGAGCGACACTTCCTTGACGGTGGCACCGGCCCCGGAGGCGGCGGCCGCCACCAGCTCCGACTTGCCGCACCCTGCCGGGCCCTCCATCAGGACCCCGGCGACCGCCGGCAAGCCCCATGCCTTGGGCAGATCGCGGGGCGACGTCAGCAGCGCCAGCCAGCCGGTGAGCATCTCCAGTTCGTCGTCGAGCCCTGCCAGCAGCGCCTCGGCCTGCGTCGGCGCCACCCGGGCCGGCCGGCCGGGGGCGACTGCTGCCGGCGGCGCCGGCGCCGTGTCGCCCGGGGCCGACACCACGGTGGCGCTGCCGACCAGCCCGGCCGGGCCGGGCACGACCTCGAGCACCCGCAGCCGCACCGGCCCGTCACCCTCGCCCACATAGGCCGGGTCGAACTCGACGTGGTCGCCGGGCGTCACCGCCCGGCCCTGGAGAGCCCTGGCCAGGGACTGGGCGTCGGCCGGCAGTTCCTCGCAGTCGAGCACGATCCGATGCGCCTGGGGAACCATGGCCCGCTTGGCTTCGACCACGTCGCCGTCGCCGACGGCGGCGTTGGCCATCGTCAGCGGTCCCAGGGTCACGGCGGTGGGTTGGGGCACCTCGCCCGGGTGGACCACAACGTGGGTGCGGCCGATGCTGATCGTTCCGCCCCCGGGCAGGCCCATCGCCGCCAGCAACGTGGCGTCGGCGCGGGCAAAGGGGTCGAAGCCGGGACGGACGGTGAAGCGCATCGCACCGGCGAGGCTACCCCCACCGAGGCCGGAGGGCGCCGCCCCGTGCGCACGTCCGGGGGACTGCCCTCCAGGCTCCGGCGGGGCGAGGTGTCACGACGCGGCCGGGGGTTCCTCGAGATCGAGATTCTGGGCCTTGAAGTTGCCCTTGCCGCGCTTACCGTTGATCGCCTCGGTGTTCATGCCGTAGGTGAGCACGGCGGCCGCCACGGCGTCCGAGTTGACGTCGAGCGCCTGCAGGCTGACGTTGCCCAACGTGTCGCACGCCAGGTGGTAGCAGGGGTCGTACTGTGCTCCGGAGGTGCCTCCCCACGTCGCCGCCTCCGCCGCGGTCTTGATCCCTTCTGCGCCTGTGAACAGGCCGCCGGCAGGGATGCCGACCTCGATGAACGGTCCGTAGTCGGAGCGACCGGAGAGGTCCGTGCCCTTGAAGGGCAGGCCGCGAGCGGCGTAGAACGCCTCGAACAGCTTCTCGATGTCGGCCGAACCGGCCGGGCCCGGGCCGGCGCCCACGGCATCGGAGTCGTCGCCGTCGAGGATGAAGTACACGAAGTTGGGCGAGCCAATCATGTCGAAGTTCAGGTACAGCGCGATCTTGTCACGCTCGGCCTGGCTCAGGTTGGCCACGTAGTGCCGCGAGCCGACGAGCCCCGACTCCTCGGCGCCCCACCACGCGAAGCGGACCTTGTTCTTCGGCCTCACCTTGGCCATCTGCTCTGCAACCTCCAAGATCGCCGCGCTCCCCGAACCGTTGTCCTGGATGCCGGGGCCCTGGTTGACCGAGTCGAGATGGGCGCCGGCCATCACGACGTTGGTGGGATCGCCCGCGGTCGATTCGGCGATCACGTTGGACGTGGTGGCGATGCCGCGGAAGGTGTCGGTCTCGAGGCGCATGATCAAGCCCGGGGTGGCCGCCAGCTGCTCGCCGAGGTCCTTGGTGACGGACGTGACGCCGATGTCCAGAGTGAAGGTGCTGGTCAAGGTGCCGTTGAGCGTGCCCGGGATGTTGTTGTAGATCACCACCCCCGACGCTCCGGCGTTGAAGGCGTTGGTGGCCTTCGTCGCGAACGTGCACGTCCCGCGGCTGATCAGCGCGATGTTCCCTGCGGGAAAGCCGGCGAAGTCGGCCGGCGAACAGCCCCGACTGTCGGAAACGGTGCTCACCGGTGCGGTCACGTCGCCGCTTCCCGAGTACTGCATGATGTTGTTGACGAGCGGCCCGGCGGGCGGTGGCGCCACCTGCTCCAGAACGGCCGGGGTCAGCGAGATGAACGTCTGGAACTGGAACTCCTGCACGGTCACCTGGTACCCGGCCGCCTCCAGCCGCTCTTTCACGTAGGCCGCCGACCGGTCGTAGCCGACGGTGCCCGACGTGCGGATCCCGTTGCTGGCGTCGGCGATGGCCTGGAACGCCGCCTGGTGCTCGCGCACCCCCTCGATCGTGACGCATTCGAGAAGCTTGGCAATGGTGTTGTTGACCCTGGTGTCGCAGGCCGCCGGCCCGGCGCTGGCCACTGCCGGGAGGCTCGCCACGACGAACACGACGACGAAGAACGCAGCCCTCGCTCTGCGCATGAGTAAGACCCCCTCGCTCGAACGAACCTGATTGCCGCAGAAAGTAGCGGTAACGGCCCGTCCCGAACGGTTCCGAGTTTTCGCGTTTCTCTCCGGCGCCGGAGGGCGCCGCAACGGTACGGCGGGCGCAACCGGCCGGTCAGGCGACCAGGTCCTCCACGGCGGGGACCCGGCAAACGGGCAGGCTCAGCGGGCCCGCGGCGTCGACGATCTCCACCCCGTCCGAGGCCAGCCAGCGCCACACGAGGTGCGCCTCGTCGGCCGCGGCCACCAACGGCGGGACCGGCGGGGGTTCGTCGGATGGCGGAGGCGGCATCGCCAACGGCGGCGCCTGACGGCGCCAGGCCGCCAGCAGCAGGCCGGCGTGGATGAGGGCGCCGTCGCCGTCGGCCGACTCGGCGCGGATGGTGCCGGCGCGCTGCAGCGCCTGCCATGCCCGGCGCCGCCGCAGCGAGCGCGCCAGTGCCCGGGCGCGGTCGCGGCACCAGGCGGCCTCTTCGAACCGCTCGGCCCTGGCATGGGTCTGCATCCGCGCCGCGATCGGCTCCAGCAGCGCTCGGGGGTCGGACTCGACGCCCGCCAGCAGCCGCTCGATCACCGCCCGGTAGGCGGCCTCTTCGAGCCGGCCGTCGCACGGGCACATCGCCACGCCGAGCTGGGCGAACGCGCACGGGGCCGCCCGCTTGCCGGGCCTGCCGGTGCAGCGCCGCACCGGCAGTGCGTCCCAGATGGCCGTCATCACCATCTCGGCGCCCCGCCGGCTGCGGTACGGGCCCAGGTACAGGCAGCCGTCGTCCCGGAACGTTCGCACCAGCGACAACCGGGGGAACTGCTCGGCGGTCAGCTTGACCCAGTGGGGGGAGCGAGCCGGCTTGGAGCGCCGGTTGTGGCGGGGCACGTGCTCGGCGATGCGGCGCAGTTCGAGCACCTCGGCCTCCAGCTCGGTGGCGCACACCTCGTGGTCGACGGCCGCCAGCTCCTGAAGCATGTTGGCGACGGTTCGCCTCGTATCGCCGTAGAAGTAGGACCGCACCCGGGTGCGCAGGTTCTTGGCCTTGCCGACGTAGAAGATCGCGCCGTTGCGGTCGCGGAACAGGTAGATGCCGGGGCGGCGGGGCAGGCCGTCGGCGAGGTGGATCTTGGCGTAATGGGGCGTGCCGCGAGCGGTGGGGAGCTGGAGGAGATCGTCGAGATGGGTCACGCCCACGGTCCCGGCCCTCTCCAACAGGCCCCAGAACACGTGGGCCGTGGCCCGGGCGTCTTCGAGGGCGCGATGGTTGGGGGTGACCGGAGATCGGAAGTGGGCCGCCAGGGTCGCCAGCTTGAGGTTGCGGACCTCGCGGCGGACCAGCCGCCTGGCGAGAGCGGCGGTGTCGACCGCCCGGTTGGGCAGCCGGCCGTACCCGAGCCGGACGCCGGCGGCGTCGAGGAACGACACGTCGAACCGGACGTTGTGCCCGACCACGATCGCGTCGCCGAGGAACTCGAGGAACGACGGCAGCGCTTCTTCGATCCCGGGTGCCGCAACGACCATGGCCTGGGTGATCCCCGTGAGGACGGTGATGAACGGGGGGATCGGCGCCCCCGGATTCACGAGTGTCTGGAAGGTGCCGACCAGCTCGCCCTTCTCGTACCGAACGGCGCCGATCTCGGTGATCTCGCAGCCGGCCGGCGACCCGCCCGTCGTCTCCAGGTCGACCACCACGAACGGCACCTCGAACAGCGGTGCGCCGAGGTCTTCGAAACTCCTCTGCAGCGCCTGCAAGCGGGGCCTCCGTCCCGGGCCCGCCAGCGTACATCGAACACATGTTCGGGGTCAAGGACCCTGGCGCGGGAGGTCCGCAGGCCGCAGGGCCTCGGCTCCTACACTGCCCGCCGCGTGAGCCCCGACGGACCATTCCGCTGTACCCACTGCGGCAACCGGACCCGTTTCGACGTGGACGAGACGATCCGCCGCCGCCGCTACCTGCGCCTCACCCTGTCCGGCGACGCGGAGACGGAGGGCGAGGAGATCGTCGCGCGGCACGTCGTCCGGGTGGTGTGCCGTTACTGCGAGCGCTCGGATGGGGTCGAAAGCCCTCGAGGCGAGCGAGCGGCAGGCGCATAGCCTGAGCACGTGAGGCTGCGCGCCCTGCTCGTGCTGGCCGCGGTGGCGGCGTCTGCTTGCGCCGGCGGTGCCGACCGGGCGCGGGGTGAGACGGTGCGGCTCCTCTTCGCAGGGGACGTGATGCTGGGGCGGGGCGTCGCCCGCGTGTTGGAGGCCGACGGGCCGGAAGCCCTCGAGGCCATTCGGTTCGCGGTCGGCGCCGCCGACCTGGCCGTCGCCAATCTCGAGTCCCCACTCACGACCCGGCCGTATGCCGGCGGCGGACACGACCTGCGCGCCGACCCGGGAGCCGCGGGCATGCTGGCCGGCGCCGGGTTCGACGCGCTGGCGATCGCCAACAACCACGCCGGCGACGGCGGTCCGGGGACCGTGGCCGACACCGTTGCGGCGCTGGAGCAGGCGGGCGTCGCCGCCCTGGGGGAGCCATCCGGCGTCGTCACGCTGGACCGGAAGGGGCTGCGGGTGGCGCTCCTGGCATACGATCTGACCGGGGGCGGACCGCCGGACGACGTGGCCGTGTGGAGCGCCGCGGCCGCCCGGGAGTCGATCGGCGCCGCCCGGGCGGCAGCAGACATCGTCGCAGTCGGTATCCACGGCGGTGTCGAGGGCCTTCCCGGGCCGGACCCGGCCCTCGTCCGCGCGGTTCGCGACGCGGCCGGATGGGGTGCCGACGTCGTGTGGGCGCATGGTGCCCACGTTGCCTACCAGGTCGAGGTCATCGATGCCGAAGGTGACGGCCGGCCGACGGTGGCGGCCTTCGGGCTCGGAGATCTCGTCTTCGACCGGTCCGGCACCGGGCTGCTGCTGGAGGTCATCGCCGGCGAGGCCGGCATCGAGGCCTGGCGGGTGGGGGAGTCGGCCCACGCCGACGGCCGTCCCGGCCCCCCGCGCTGGCGCGATCCCTCAGGTCCCGCGGCGGCCGTGGGGGGTGGCTGGTGGGCGCTCACCGATCGCCCGCGCGTCCGGCGGGCGCCGCCGGCGCCGATCATGGAGGTTGGCGGCGAAGTGCTGGCGGCAGCTCGCGGCGACCTCGACGGCGACGGCGCGGACGAGGCGCTCGTGTCCTTCCTCCGGCCGTTCCGGGAGACCCTCGTCAACCAGGCGTTCGAAGGCATCTGGGTGGACGACCGGGGCCGCAGCGCCCACCTCGGCGTGTACCGGTGGCCGTCGCTGGAGCCGGTGTGGATCGCCGGGACGTTGCCCCGCCCCGTCCTCGCTCTTGCGGCGTGCGACGGTGGCCTGGCAGTCGCCTACGGGGAGCCCGGGGCGCCGCCTGAGGCGGCCGGCGCCTGGCAGTGGAACCGCTTCGGCTTCACGGTCACCAGCGACCTGCCGGGAGCGGGCCGGCCCGGCTGCGCCGACGTAGACCGGGACGGCCGGGCCGATGCCGTGATCTGGGAGCGGACGCCGTGACCAGGGTCTTTGGACCCTGGCCGGCGTCGCCGGCAGGCGTAGCGTCGCGATAGGCAGAAGCCCTTTCCGTGTGAGGCCTGAAGGAGCCGAACATGCACCGCGCCGCCATCCTCGCCGTCGGCCTCGCCCTGGCCCTGACCGCCTGCACCGATTCCGCAACCGACACCACGGCGACGTCGGCCACGACCACTCGCCCGGTCACCTCCACCGCCGAACCGGCGCCTGCTACCACGGCGCCGCCGACCGTCACCACCACGACGACGACCATGCCGCCGCGGCCCGCGGCGGTGCTTGCCTCGTTGCCGAGACCGGGAGCGATGCCGGCGTTCGCCGGGTTCCCGGAGGTGCCGCTGCTCGGCGACGAACCGCCATACGCAGGGCCGCAGACACCGGCCAGCCTGGACGACGTCTTCATCGCCCCGGTCCTCGCCGACGAGCTTGCCGACCGGGCGCTGCGTGCCGCCCTCGAGGCGGAGGGGTTCGCAGTGGTGCCGTCCGACCTCCCGCTGTTCCAGCAGGCCTACGAGCTGGCCGAATACGACCCCTACCCCGTATTCGTCACGGTCGACGCGATCTTCCACGCCTGGCACCTCGTGTTCTCGAAGGCGCTGCGCACCGTGGAGGAAGAGCGCCTGCTGCCGGTCCTCGAAGAGCTGACGACCGGCCTGCTGGCGGCGGCCGGCGCTCAGCGCGCCGAGCTCGCCGGCACCCCGCTGGAGGACTCTGCCGGGCGCGTCGAAGCCTGGGCGCAGGCTGCGGCCACTCTGCTCGAGCTGGACGTCGGCCCGATCGACCCACGGGCCGCCGACGAGGTGCGTCTCGCTCTCGACGCGGCCGAGCTGACCGAGTCGCCGATCACCAGCCTCGGCCCGTGCGCAGCCGGCGTCTCACCGGCCAATTGCGTCGACTACACCCTCTTCAAGCCTCGCGGCCATTACACGCGTAGCGAGGCGCTTTCCCGGTTCTTCCGGGCCATGTCGTTGTACGGCCAGTCCGGCTTCTTCGTGGACACCCCCGCGTCCCTGCGGCTCGGCGCCCTGGTCGCCAGGCTGCTCGCCGCCGACGCCGATCTGGCCGCCCGCTGGCAGGCGATCTACGAGCCGACCGCCTTCCTGGTGGGTCTCGCCGACGACTACACGCCGTTCGAGGTGGCGATGGCGGTTGACGAAGAGGCGCCGGGCGCCCTTGCCGATCCGCAGCTGCTGGCCGACGACGGCCTGATACGCGCCGTCGGCGAGCGCCTGGTCGAGATGCGCAAGGTCCGCATCAATGAAGAGGCGGCGTCCAGCCGGGTGATGGGCGCCCGGTTCGTGATCGACTCGTATGTGCTCGACCAGATGTCGTGGCCGTTCGTGGGCGAGGAGTTGCCTATCACCGCCCGCCGGGTCAACCCGTCGCCGCTCGACCTGGCGGCCGCGCTCGGGTCCGAGTTCGCGTACCGCATCCAGGACGAGGCGGGCGAGACGAACTACCAGAACTACGACGAGCAGCTGGAGAAGATGCGGGCGGAGCTGGCGGACCGCACGATCGACGACTGGGCCGCCACCGTGTACGACGCCTGGCTCTATGCCCTGCAACCGTTGTGGGCGCCGTACGGTCTGGCCCATCCCGACTTCATGCGTTCCGAGGCGTGGACGGCCAAGGCCCACCAGTCCGGCTTCGGCTCCTACACGGAGCTGAAGCACGACACGATCCTCTACGCCAAGCAGGGGTTCGCCGCGGAGGGCGGCGGAGACCCTCCGCCGTTCGTGCCGCGGCACTGGGTGGAACCCGACCCGGTGGCGTTCACGCGGCTCGCCAACGCGGTAGTGCTCGCCAGGGACGGCCTCGCTTCCCGGGGCCTGCTGCCCGACGACATCCGCAACCTGTTCGACGACATCGGCGCGTTGTCTTCGAAGCTGGCCATGCTGGCTGCCGACGAGCTGCAGGGGCGGCCGATCAGCGAGGAGGACAACTACCTGCTCCAGGCGATCGGGGGCTGGCTGGAGTTCATCTGGCTGCGTTCGTCCGACGTCGACGACGAGACCGGCACGCCCAGCCCGGAGGACCAGGAGGACGCGCTGATCGCCGATGTGTTCCGCTCGACGTTCGACGTCTTGGAGCTGGGAACCGGCCGGATCGACCGCATCTACGTGCTCGTTCCCGACGACGACGGCGGGTTCCAGGTGGCCAGGGGCGGCGTCTACAGCTACTACGAGTTCTGGCGTCCCGCCGACCTGGGCCGCCTCACCGACGAGGAGTGGCGCGACATGCTCCGCACCGGCGCGGCGCCGGCCCGCCCCGAGTGGCAGCGAGCGTTCTTGGCCGGGGGGTGAGCAAGCCGGAACTGTGATCGATCAAGCCGCCGCGGCGGCGAACAGAATGTCGGCGACTTCCGCCGGGAACGATTCGCCGACGCCGATGAACACTGCGTAGACGGTGCAGTCGTCGATCAGCGTGGCGGCGATGTCGATCAGGATCGAGAAGTCCGCCAGCGCCAACGTGAACCGAACGGCGACTTCGGCCCCGGCGATGTCGATCACCTCGACTGCGAACGTCACCCCGTCGGTGCCTTCGTTCTCGATCGCCTCGGACACCGTGGCGGCCAGGCAATCTCGGCCTTCGGGAGTGCCGAGCACCTTCTGCAACACCGCAAAGGCGTCGCCGGCGATCTCCCGGCTCTGGAACACGCGAGCCTCGATCGTGGCGTTGGCGGGCCCGAGCACCCCGCTCCCCGGAGGTCCTTCCACGTCGACCTCGGAGGTGGCCAAGCTGAACGCGTCGAGATTGTCGAGATCGAAGTCGTCCTCGTCGAGACAGGGCGAGAAGACGATGGCGTCGCCCGTGCCGGTGTCCGCGACCAGCGTCCCTTTCCAACCCTCCGGTACGGCGGCCAGCAGGGCTTCCGCCTTGGCCTCGGCCACCCCCGCGGCACCGGGCTCCCCGCCGGAGGTGGTCGTGGTCGTCGGCGGCTGGGTGGTGGTAGAAGAAGTGGTCGGCGGCGTTGTGGTGGTGGTCGGCGGCTGCGTGGTGGTGGTCGGCGGGTGGGTGGTGGTCGGGGCCGCCACGGTGGTGGCCGGACTCGTATCCGGCGGCGGCACGATCGACGTGCCATCCCGGGGCGCGGTGGTCGTGGTCGCCTCCCCGGAGTCGCCGCAGGCGGTGCTCAGCAAGCAGAGCGCCAGCAGTGCGGCGGCGACGCGGGCCGGGGGTGGGATAGGCATGGGGACGACTCTACGCATCGCGCCCGGCGGCTCGGGGATTGCGCTGCCGGACGGCTTCGAACAACAGGAGAGCGGCAGCCACCGACGCGTTGAGACTGGCCACCGGCCCTGGGGTGGGGATCACGACGGTCCGCTCCGGATCGGCGAGCCAACCTGGCGACAACCCGGACTGCTCACTGCCGACGACGACCGCCGCGGCCGCGGTCAGGTCGGCGTCCCAGTACGGCCGGCGCCCGTGAACGGACGCGGCGTGCCACCCGACGCCGGCCTCGTCGAGGAAGGACCTCACGGAAGTGGGCGCGGCGACGGCGACGGGCAGCAGGAACAGCGCCCCGAGCGACGCGCGCACCACGTTCGGGTTGAACACGTCGGCGACCGGGTTCGCCACGACCACTCCGCCGGCGCCGGCGGCGGCCGCGGTGCGCAGCATCGCGCCCAAGTTGCCGGGTTTCTCGACGGCCTCCGCCACGAGCAGCAGCGGTGCTCCGGCGAGCGCGATCCGGTCGAGGCCGAGCGGGAACTGGCGCGCCACCGCCAGCACCCCCGTCGCGGCATCCCGGTACGACGCTTTCGCGAAGGCAGCCTCGCTCATCTCGAAGCCGGCGGTCTCCGTCTCGGCGGCCGCGGCGGCGCCGGCCGTTCCCGAGTAGTAGACCTCCGCGATCTCGATCCCGCCGGCGACCGCCCGCGCCAGCTCCCGCTCGCCTTCGATGACGAATGAGCCGGTGTCGTCCCGCTCCCGGCGGCTGGTGCGCAGCCGTACCAAAGCCTTGACACGCGGATTGGCCGGCGACGAGATCGGAGCGCTCACCAGCCGGAGCCGCCGCCGCCACCGCCGAAGCCGCCGCCGCCCCCGAAGCCCCCGAAGCTGCCGCCGCCGAAGCCTCCGCCCCACGACGATCCGCCCCCGCCGCCGCCGAAGCCGCCCCCGCCCCCGAAGCCGCCGAACCCCCGCGAGCCTCCCCACCACGAGTCCCGGTCGTTGGACCAGGAATGGTCCCGGTAGATGGGCTCCCAGCCGTAGCTGCCGCCGTGTCCCCTGGTGATGACCCAGTGGTAGAAGAGCAAGGTGAACGGGTCGAACGAGCGCAGCGCGGTCGGGAGGCGCTGGCCCGTCCAGGTGTCGGTCTGGCGCCGGGTGCCTTCATGGGCCAGCTCGGGAGCGAAGCGGTCGGCGTCGTCGATGGCCGACTCGGCGAGCGCCTCCCGGGTGGCGGCGTAAGACAGCGCGAAGCGACGCGGCCCGCGCGGATCGCTGGCGCCGAAGGCCGCGGCGACGTCGGCATACGCCCCTTCGAGCCCGAGCTCGGCGAGCGCCGCCCTGGCTTCTTGCCATCGCCGCACGGCCTGGGCTGGTTCCAGGGAGATGGCGAGCAGCGCTGCGATGGTCTTGCGAGACTCGGCGCCGGGCACCGTCGCCGCCAGCTCCCTCTGGAGCGCCTCGTAGACTTCGGGGCCGTCGTCACGCCGGCGCAGCAGCGCCGCGGTGATCGACACCGGCAGCCCGAGCCGTCGGGCCTCCCGGCGCACCACCTCCACCTCGCCGCGGTCTCGCAGACCGGCGAGAGCGAACTCCACGGCCTCGTCCGGAGCGAAGTTGCGGGCGCGGTTGGCTCGGTAGGCGTCGAGGAACTCGCCGATCTCGCCCTCGTCGCGGTTCATCAGCAACAGCGCCGCGATGGCGGGGATCGACAGGCCGTCGCTCTCCAGCACCGATCCCTCCTGCTCCAGTGTGCGCCGCACCGCCTCGTACCGGTCGGCAGCCGAGTCGGGGTCGTCTTCGACGTCGGCCAGGGCGGCGGCGACCGCGGGCCGGGCGGTGGTCGACGGCAACTGCTTGTAGAGCCGGTCGAGCACGTCGGTCTTGGCGCGGGCAGTCAGGTACGCCGCATCCAGCTCCGCGACCGACTCCGAAAGAGGTTGCTCGGCGTCGAGGGCGGGGCCGGCCCGCAGCATCCGCTGTCCGCGGTCGGTGATCGCCGCAGGCCCGATCGGTGTCTCGACGAGGGACGCCGCCAAGGCCACCCCGGCCCGGCGGCGGGCGGCGGCCACCCGGTGCGGGCGCAGCGCCGCGACCACCGTGCCCAGCTCGCCGAGCTTCACCTCGAACGTCTCGAAGCCGGTCACCGGCGCGGCGAGGCATTCGCGCGCCGTGGCCTGAACGGACTCCTCGAGGATCGCCCGCTCGTCGGCGACCCGCAGCTCGAGGGGCACCGCCGTGGCCGCCTCGAGGCGGTCCCGGTCGATCACCAGGATGGCGCCGGCGCCCCACAGCGCCGCGGCGGCGTCGGCCGCGGGCGGCGATCCGTCCGCAACGGCCCGCAGCGCAGCGAGCGCGGCCGCCGTCGGGACGTCCGGCCCCGGGGGACGCTCGGCGGCGAAGTCCTCGAGTCGGGGCAGCTCGTGGCCGGCGACGTCGAGCCGGCCGAGGACGTCGTCGACGAGCCGTTCCCGGCGGCTCGCCTTGCGTTCGCGGCGCTTGCGCTCGGCGGCCACCCCGCCGATGACGGCGCCCACGACGCCGGCGCCGAGGAGAACGACGAGCGCGCCGCCTCCCGGCGCCGCGTCGGGTTCCCGCGCCGTCGGCTGCGTCACGGCGGGGGCGACCGGGCCGGAGGTGGCCGGCGGCGCGTCCGTGGTGGACGGGCCGCCGTCGGGGAGACTTCCGAGCCAGGCGTCGAGGCTGCCGAGGATGGCGGTCAGGCCGGCGTCGTAATCGCCCCTTCCGAAGAACGAGTTCCCAGCGGCGGCGACTTCGTCGAGCCCGGCGTCGGGGAGACCGGGGCCTACCCTGATCTCGGTGCGCCGCTCCGCGAGCGCCACGAGCACCACGATGCCGTCCTGGCGTTCGGCATCGCCCACCCCCCAGGTGTTGCCGAGATCGTCGGCATACTCCACGGGCTCGCGGCCCCCGGTGGTCGGGATGACGACGACGGCGATCTGGGTCCCGTGGCGAGCCACGACGGTGCCGGCGGTCTCCTCGACGGCGGCTGCGTCGGCAAGCACGCCGGCCACGTCGGTCACCCAGCCCGCGCAGGTGTACCCGTCGAACTCGGGACAGAGCGCCAGCTCCTCCGGCGCCTCCTCCTGGGCGAACGCCGGCGGCGCCGCCAGCAGCAGCAGCAGCAGCAACGCGCCGGTCAGGAGCGAGATCAGGGCCCTCATCGCCCGTCACGCTAGTGAGCTGCGGCCCGGTCGCCGGGCGCTCTGGGGCGGTGGCCACGGGGCGCAGCAACCGGGCAGGCGATGCGTGCGGTGTCGCCGAGCACGGCCGGCGCCGTCGGAGCGTTCCCCGCGCCCTAACCTCAGCCCCATGATCGGCTTCGTTCCCTGGATGATCATCAGCATCGCCGTGATCCTCGTGGTGGCCGCCTGGGGCTACACCCGCGGCACGCTCGGCAGGGTGGTGCCGCCGGACCTCGAGCGCCTGCCGGAGGCGGAGCGGGCCTTCGCCGAGTGCATGGAGGAGCGCGGGGTCCGGCCGCCGCGGCTGGCGATCTACCGCGACCCGGACGGCGACGGCCTCGTGATCGTCGGCCCCGACGAGCTGGACGACCGCACCCGGGCCGTGCTCGGCGACTGCGACGGGCTGCTCGCGCCGCGCTTCGCCAGGGACTGAGGGGCCGGCGCTACCCGTAGGGATTGCCGTAGACGAGCAGGGGCCTGACCAGCACGGCCAGGCGCCGTTGCTCGGCCATCACCCGGTCGTACTCCTCCCAGTCGTCGTGCCGACCACCGGCGGCCCAGTACACCTCCCTCAGCAGCTGGGGGAGGCCGGCGGGGTCGAAGCCGGGGAAAGGGTCGTCGGGCCCGATGAGGTCGGCCCGCCCCTCGACCGTCACCCACTCCCACCCGACCCGCACGGTCACGGTCACTTCGGGGTCCTTCCTGAGGTAGCCGCGCTTCTTGGACCCCCCGAAGATCACCGAGCCCACCACCTCCTCCGCGGTGACGGGGTGGTCGACGACGCCCACGTTGACGACGGTCGCCTGCACCGTGCGGTCCGGGCGCCGGACCGCCAGCGTGGCGAGGCCGTGGCCCGCACCCACGAGGTGGCGAACGGGCGCGAGGCGAGACGTCACGAGGCTGACGGTCCCGAAGCCAGCGCATCCCGGAGCAGCGTGGCGTTGGCGTCCAATTCGCCTCGGTCCGGCGGTCGCGTCCATCCCTCGGCCGCGATGCGAAAACCGTCGCCGCGGTACCGGGGGAAGACGTGCAGGTGGTGGTGGAACACCTCTTGGAACGCCGCCGCCCCGTCGGCGAGGAACATGTTCACGCCTTCGCACCGCAGGCCAGAGGACCGCAGCGCCGCCCCGATGCGGGCAGCCACGCTGTAGAGGTGGGCGGCTGTTGACCGCGGCACGTCGGACAGATAGGGGAGGTGCTCACGGGGCACGACCAGGGTGTGGCCGGGCGTGACGGGCCGGATGTCCATGAACGCCACCGCCACGTCGTCCTCGTGGACGAAGCTGGCGGGCGCCTCGCCCGCCACGATCTCGCAGAAGACGCATGCCGCCATCGGGTAGACGGTAGCCGCGGCCCCGGTAGCGTTGCCGGATGGCCCGCCGTCCGTTCGAGACGCTCACCGAAGCCGGCCAGGTGCGTCGGTTGCGCCGGTCCGCCGAAAAGGCGGCGGACCGCTTCGGCCTCGACGGTGCCCGGCTGACCCCGGTGCAGCACGGCGAGAACACCATCTGGCGGGCCGATCTGCCCGGATCGGGCGCCGCCGATGGGCGCTTCGTGACGGGCCGGTACGCGATTCGGGTCCACGGCATCGACTACCAGTCTCCGCCCGAGATCCGCTCCGAGCTGGCGTGGCTCACGGCCCTGGCGGCGGCCGGCCACCCGGTCCCCGAGCCGGTGGTGGCCGGTGACGGCAACCCGATCGTGGAGGTGGCGGCCTCGGATGCGCTGGGCCCGCGGTCGGTGTCGGCGCTGAGGTGGATGCGGGGCCGCCTCATGCACGAGCTGCCCCCGCCGGCCCGCTACCGCAAGATCGGCGCCATGCTCGCCGGCCTCCACGAGCACGCCGCCTCGTGGCAGCCGCCGGCCTGGTTCACCGCCAAGACGTGGGACTGGGACGGGCTGCTGGGTGGGACGATCCGCTTCGCAGGAACCACCACCGCCGAGTCGTGGCCGCAGGTGCCGGTGGCGCGCCGCCGGCGGTGGGCAGCGGCTGCCGAGGAGTTCCGGGCGGCGCTCGCGCAGCTCGGCCGCGGGCCGGAGGTGTTCGGGCTCATCCACGCCGACCCTCATCCCGGCAACCTGCTGTACGGGGACGGCGAGATCAGACCGCTCGATTTCGACGACAGTGGCCACGGCTGGTTCCTGTACGACTTCGCCGTAGCGCTGGGGGCGGGCCAGCGCCGCAGCGAGCGGTGGCCCGCCGTGCGGGACGCTTTCTTCGGAGGCTACGAGGGGCGGCGGCCGGTGGCCGCGGGCAGCCTGAACCACCTCGACGTCTTCTTCGCAGCCCGCGCGATCTCCATCGCCCTCTGGGTGCTGGGCATGGTCCGCATCAACCCGGCGTTCGCGGACTACCTGCCCGGGGTCTACGAGCGTGCCGACCATCTGTTCGACCTGATGGGGATGTAGCGCCGGCGGCGGCGTTCAGGGTCTTTGGTCCCTAGCGGCGACCTCGGTGGCGGCAGAACCTTCGTGGAGAGGACCAACATGGGCCGATACCTGGCAATCGCCGTCGTGCTGCTCATGGGAGCCTGCGGGGACGCGGGTAGTCCGGCGTCGCCGAACACGACCGCGGCCTCCTCCACCCTGCCGCCCGGCACGACCGTGGCGGCCGCGAGCACCACGACCGCCTCGGTTCCGGCGTCGACGACGACGACGGTGGCACCCCAGCGGACCACGACCGGCGCGGCAGCAGCCGACTTCCCCGCCCTGCTGGTGGCCGGCCCCGGCGGTGTCGAGATCGTCGCCGCGGGAGGCCGGACGGTCCTGTGGGAGGGCGCGGCGCGGGCCGCCTACCCCGACGGATCGGGGGGCGCGCTCGTCGACCCCGACGACGGCGCCGGATTCTGGTGGGACGCCGATTTGGAACGATACGTGCTGCGGCCGGCAGATACGGCCGGGGTGATGCAGGTCGACGCCGCAGGGCGGGAAACGGTGTTCCTGGCGAACACGTCCGCAGGCGTGCATCGTCTCGTCGGCGTTGCGGATGTCGCCGGGCGGCCCACCGCCGTGCTCTGGCGGACCGTGGTGGGACCACCGTGCTGCGACGGCGACCCCGATGCGGCCCAGGTCGAATTCGCCAGCATCCGCACCCTGCTCGTGCTCGTCGACGTGGCGACGGGCGCCGAGACCACGTACGGCGTCGTTGCGGGCTACGAGACCGACCTCACGGTGGCGTCGTTCGGGGGCGACGTGGTCGCACTCGGCACCCACGAGTACGCAGGTGGGATGGGACCTCTGTGGTGGGGGCCGCTCCGCCTGTTCGCCGAGGTCGACACCGCCACCATCGCCTCCGGCAACATCCCGTGGATCGAGGCGTCCTGCCTGGATGGTGCCTGCGCCATCGCCGGACCGGTCGCCCCCTGCGAGGCAGAGGGAACCTGCTGGAACGTGATGCGCACGCCGAGCGTCGCCCGCGACGGATCGGCCGTGGCCTACGTCGAGGCGTTCGAGGGAACCGGGCTCAGCGGGAATCCCGAGGTCGTGGCCGTGGACTTGCCCTCGGGGAGCGAGCGCTGGCGGGCGAGTCTCGACGTGGCGCGGCCCGGCAGCTACGTGTGGGCGGCGGCGGTCGACTTCGACGGCGAAACCGTGCTCGTCTCGCTGGACTCCCCGACCCAGATGGCGGTGCTGGTCGGCGCGGCCGGGGAGCTGGGACGAAGGCCCGTCGACGGCGTCGCCGTTCGCTGGCGGGACGGCAACTGACGACGGGGCGGCCAACACGGGGCTTTCGCCCCTATCCGACCGCATCGTCCGGGAGGACGCTGGGCTCGAGGAAGCCATGCGTCGGTGCGTGCTCGTGCTGGTGATGCTCCTACTGGGTGCATGCAGCGACCCGGGCCCCGCCGCGGAGCCGGACGTCCCGGGCACGGGCGCTTCCGCCGGGATCCACGACTCATCCACCACGACGGCGGCGACGAGCCCGAGCGAGGAGCCGACGGTCGCTCCGACCGTCACCTCCGCCGCCACCACGACGGCGCCGCTCACCAGCATCACGGCCGCCTCGACCACCACGACCTCCGAGGCAATGTTCGGATTCCCGCCGGTGCTGGTCGCCGGGCCCGGCGGCGTGGAGATCGTCGCCGGCGGCGGGTCCC
>CAYGCW010000002.1:0-18199 GCA_964348465.1 uncultured Acidimicrobiia bacterium
CCGCTTCGTCGGCAGGTCCTGCGGAGATGGCCGTCGCCCAGCCGGCGACGATCTGGGCACCGTCATCGTCGGTCGCGGTCTGGTCCGGCCCCTTGGTGAACGACGGCTCGTCGTTGACCGCATCGACGGTGATGGTGACCGTTGCGGCCCCGGCCGCCGCCAGGCCGTGCTCGTCCTGGACCATGTACGTGAAGGTGTCGGTGCCGTTGAAGTCATCAGGCGAGTCGTAGATCAGCTTGTCGTCGGTGGGATCGACCGGAGTGAAGTTGTCGTCCAGCGTCACGGTCCCACCGCCGACGGACACCATGTCGAAGGAGCCGATGCTCAGCGCATCGAGATCGAGGTCGGAGTCGTTTCCCAGGACGTCGATGGTGATGGCGGCGCCGTCCTCGAGCATCGAACCGGAGTCGTCGTTGCCAACGGGCCGGCGGTTGGTGACGGTATCGGTTGCCTGAGCGTTGCGGTTTCCAGTCTGCTGGTCACTTGTTACGGACGCCGTGTTCACTACCTGGGACACGGTCGGCGGGTCGTCGACCGTCACCTGGAACGTCACCGTGATGGTCTCGCCCGGATACAGATCCTTGCCCGACGTGAGGGTCGGGGGTGGTCCACCGGCACCTACCGTCGGCGTCCGGAGCGTGGAAGTGATCTGCAGGTCGTCGATCCACAGGCCGCGGCCGGCGAGCATGTCGTTGGCGCCCTGGTGCGATAGCCGAATGGCGGTGGTGGCAGAAATCCAGTTGCTGATGTCGAGGGTGGGCGCCGCCAGGTAGGCAGGGTCGGTGACACCGCCGGGAGCGCCCGAAACCACCCAGATGGTGGTCCACGGCCCGGCAAAGCCGTTTGACGACACCTGGACGGCGATGTCGTTGGCGGAGATCATGTCGGCGCGCCGGTAGTCGAAATCGAGGGTCGCCGCAACGTAGGCCGACAGGTCGGCCTGGCGCTGGATGCCGCGCGACTTCGCTCCCGTCTTGAAGAGGGCGTAGACCGGGTTGGCCCCGTCCTGGTCCACCTGCCAAGCCCCCGCCAAGGGACCGTCGGCCTCCCCCACCTCCTGCCACGGTCCCGTCCAGAGCTGGGTTCCGTCGCTGCCCGTGTAGTCCTGGGCGTTGAACTCGTCGCGGAACGTCTCGTCGCTCGACACCGGCGCGGTCACCGAGGTGCTCGCGGGCACGTAGGCGGTACCGGAGGGGACCGGGTCGGACAAGACGACCCCGGAGTGGTAGATCGGGTCGTTGTTGTTGACCGTGATGGTGTAGTTGATGGTCTCGCCGGGCAGCACCGCGCCCCCGCCGTCCGATGTCTTGGTGATGCCGAGCGGAGTGTCGGGCACGGCGTTTTCGTTGACCGTCCATGTGAAGTTCACCGTGTCCGCCATCACCGGGGAGCCGTTGTCGGTGACGGTGACGTCCACGCTGTACGCCCCAGAGGAGGTGTAGCTGAGTGTCCCTGAGATCAGGCCGGTGGCAAAGTTGATGCTGAGCCCGGCCGGCAGGTTGGTTGCGGAGTAGGAGAGCGCGTTGGCGGGGTCGTCGTCGTCCGTGGCCGCGACCGGAAGCCACACGAAGTCACCTTCGTCGTTGGTCTGGTTGCCCGGGTTGACAACCACCGGCGGGGCGTTCACCTCGTTGATCGTGAACGTGACCAGCTCCTCGTCGTACAGGTTGGGGCTCCCGTCGTCGGTCACCCGGACGTAGAACTCGTACACGCCGGGACCTTCTGCCTCGGTCGGCGTCCAGGTGAAGTCGCCGCCCGCGGTGATCGCAGCACCCGCCGGCACCGCGTCCACCGGACCGTCCACGAGCGAGAAGGTGAGCCCGTCGAGGTCGGGGTCGGTCGCAGTGGCGGTGAACGACATCAGCACCAGTTCGGTCCCGCTGCGGGCCCCGATCGCCGTCAGCACCGGCGGGCGGTTCGTGACCGTGTCGGTAGCCGAGTCCTGCACGTTGAAGGGCTGCTCGTCGCTGGTGGCTACGGCGGTGTTGACGACGCTGCCCACGCTCGGCGGGTCGTCGACCGTCACTGCGTAGGTGATGGAGAGGGTGTCACCCGGAAGCAGGGTCACGCCGCTGGCGAGCGTGGGGCCGGCTCCCCCGGCCGCCGGCGTGCCCGGCCTGGAGTACTTGACCTGGACGTTGTCGACGAACATGCCCTCACCGCCGGTCGTCCCCGGCCCCGAGCTGAAGCGGATCTTCGTGGCCGCGTTGGCGTAGGGGGTGATGTCGCGCTTCCACTCGGTGTAGGCGGAGTCGGGGCCGATGAGGGTGAACGTCTCGAGGCGCGTCCACGAGGTCCCGTCCCAGACGTCGACGTACACCTCCTCGAGCACGTGGTGAAGGTGGTAGATCCAGTAGTCGAAGGACAGCTCGGCGTAGGAAACCCCCGACAGGTCGACGCCCCGCTCGATGGACCGGCTGGCCCCTGAGATGTCGAGGGTCAGCTCGGTGCCTGCCTCTTGGTCGTTGTCACGGATCAGGTACTCGCCGGCGCCCGGCGTTCCGTCGTCGCCCGTCTCCGTCCAGTTGCCGACCCAGCTGGCCGCACCGTCGTCGTTGGCGTACGACACGACGTCGAAGTTGTCCCGCACCCAGAACACGTCGGGCTCGGTGATCGTCGTGCTCACCCAGGTCGTGCCCGACGGGAGGTTGTCGGTCACCAGCACGTTGGTCTGGTCGACCGGCGCCACGTTGTCCACGGTGATCGTGTACGTGATGGTCTCGCCCGGCAGCACCGACCCGCCCTGGTCGGACGCCTTGGTGATCTCCAGCCCCACGAGATCTGCCACTGCGACGATGCCGGAGAACTCCGACGTCTGGCCGCCGACGGTGGCCGTGGCGACGATGGGATCGCCGGTCACGAGGGCAGGCAGCGCGGCCAGCGGGACCTGGAACCGGAAGCGGTTGACGTTGGTCTCCGCGCCCTGGTCGACGCCGTTCACCGGTCCCGAGTAGCTGCCGGTGCCGGTGTCCAGGTCGGCCGGCTGGCCTTCGGTCCCGGTGTGCAGCCAGGTCTTGCCTTCGCCGTAGCCCTCCGCAGGCGACGCCACCGGCTCGGGGTCGGCGAGGTAGAACTCGATGCCGGCGCCGGCGGCGGCGAAGCCCTCCAGGATGAGGTTGGTGGCGGTGAGCTCGGCGGTCTCGATGACGGGGAAGTTCTGCAGGTCGTTGGCGTTGCCGTCGCCGTCCCCGTCGTCGTTGCGGGTGCGGAACGGGGAGCTGCCGACCTTCTCGTCGTCGACGCCGTCGAGCAGGTCGATGCCGATCTGGTTGGTGACGGGACCAACCGTGCCGTTGCCGTAGATCGAGTTGCGCGTGATGACGTTGCCCGTGGAGGCGCGGCGCACACCGATGCCGGCGCCGACGTTGTCGTAGACGAGGTTGCGATCGACGGTGTTGCCGGCCCCCCCGACCCGGATGCCGAACGTCTCCTGGTTGGCGACGCCGTTGCCGGTGATGGTGTTGTTCTCCATGACGGTGCCGCCGGTGCTGGCGTACAGGTCGATGCCGGCGCCGCGGGCATCCTGGACGAGATTGCCGCGGATGGTGGCGGTGCCGGACGCGGTGACCTCGATGCCTTCGCGCTCGTCCTGGTTCTGGGCCGGACTGATGATCTCGTTCTGCTCGATCAGCCAGCCGTCGGAAGTGGCGGCGAGGATGATGCCGGTGTCTTTGTGCCACGCGATGATCGAGTTGCGAACCGTGCCCCCGGTGGCCCCGCCGGCGACGATTCCCTTGTTGGAGCGGTCCGCAGCAGGGTCCGTGTAGTCGGCGCGGGCGCCCAGCAGCAGGTTCTCAGCGGTGAAGGTGTCGCCGAGGGCGTTGACGTCGATGGTGTCGGATCGGTACTTGGCCAGGTTGCGGATGGTGACGTTGGGAGCGTCCACCGCGATCTTCTGCTCCCCCAGTTCCAGCTCGGGCGCCGGGACGGCCGGGCCTGGCAGCCCGTCGACTCCGAAGGAGCCGGCGGTGCCGAAGGTGCCGGCGTTGGTCTCCCGCAAAGTGACGCCGTCGGCGAACTCATAGGCGGTTCCGTCGATGGTGGTGAGTCCGTCGGTGATGGTCGGGAGCTGGGTCGAGAGGTAGAGCGTCCACCAGTCCCGGCCGGCCCCGTTGGTAGCGTTGGTGGGCTCGACGGGAACGAACCGCGTGGCGTTCGACCCGTCGTAGGCACCGTCGGCCTGGATGGCGTTGGCGTTCTGGACGAACTGGCGCAGCGACCCCTGCACCGTGCGGTTGGTGGCGCCGTCGTCGTCGGTGTTGTCGCCGCCCCTGGTGGTGGTAACGGCGTTGAAGCTGAACCCGAAGTCGGCGTCGAGCACCGAAGAGGCCGAGGCATCCACCAGTGCGAGGTGCTCTCCCCCTGTGTGCCACGTGGCGAGGTCGTCGGACGACGGGTTGGCGGAGTTGGGGTCGACACGCCGCCCGCCATAGCAGGCACCATTGGCGCCGGTGCCGGCCGTGGTGCCCCCGGAGCCGTCGGCGCAGTAGGAGCCGGCGGGGCCGTACGTCTGCTCGGCCCAGACGTCGGTGGCGACCGCCGTTGAGTCTTGGGTGGACGAAACGGTCTTGGAATCGACCACCACCCAGTAGCGGCCCGCGCTCACGCTGTCGAAGGAGTAGGCGCCGCTGCCGGCAGTCGTCGTCGACACGGCGGGACCGTCGGCTGCGTCGGGCAGGCCGTCGCCGTCGTCGCGGTAGAGGTACACCGTCACCCCGTCGGCCCCGGGGTTGGCGGCATCGCCCACTGCCTCGCCGCCGTCCAGCAGGTTCCCGGCGACGTCCTCGAACACCGTTCCGGCAAGCCGGTATCCGGACGCGAAGTTCGGGCCGAACTCCGACGTATTGTTGGACCCATCGATGGCCACCGCGGTGATGGCGTCTCCGGCGGCCAATCCGGCGGGAGCGGCCACGGTGAACGAGAACCGGGCGGCGGCGCCGTCTGCCCCGTAGTTGGGATCGGCGTAGGAGCCCGTGGTGCCATCCGCGTCGGCGACGCCCTCGATGGCGGTGAACAAGTAGTCGAAGCCCTCGCCGTGGGCGGTGCCCGCACCGTTCTGGTCGTTGGCGGCGCCGGCGGCTTCGTAGAACTCGATTTCGACTCCCGGCCGGGCGAAACCGGTCACGGTGAGGTTGCCGCCTGCGAGCGTGGCGCCGTCGATGATCGGGAAGTCGAGCCCGAGGTTTCCGGAATTGGCATTGGTGGCGCCGTCGTTGAGCGTGATCCCATCTCCGGCGTCGTGCTCGGCGGTGGGGCTCGAGGCATCGAGGAGGTCGATGGCGACGCCGGCGTTGTCATCCGCGGCGGTCGAGTCGCTGAACCGGTTGCGGCTGATGCGGTTGGCGTTGGAACCTGGGTAGGGAGCGGTGGCGTCGTCGCTGACGACGAGGATCGCGGGGCCGTTGTTCTGCGCGAAGACGTTCTTCGTGACGGTCGCGCCCGTGGCACCCATCAGCCGGGCGCCGAACTGCTCGGGAGCGGCAGTGCCGTTGTTGCGGATCGTGTTCTGCTCGACGGTGAACCCACCGGTCTGCTGGTAGCTGTCGACGCCGCCCCCGGCGTTGTCGACGAGGAGGTTGCCGCGGACGATGGTCCCCGGAGCCAGGTCTCCGACGGCGTCCTGTCGGGGCCCCCAGCCGGCGGCCCGCCCGACGCCCCGGATCTCGTTCTCGCGAAGAAGCCAAGCGGTGGCGGTGCTCGCCAGCGTCACACCGCCCCCGTCGGCGAACCCGATCAAGTTCTGCGAAACCGTCCCCGACTTCGCCTCGCTTTCGATCTTCACGAGGTCGCCGCCCGTGGGAGCGAACGAGCCATCGAACCGGTGGGGCGGCGTGCCGATGACGGTCTCCTCGATCACCACACCCGTCACGTCGGCACCCGCACCGTCGCCCAACTGGATGTCGTTGTCGGTGGCGCCCCAGACGCTCACCGCCTTCACGTATGAGCTCGAGCCATCGACCACGAGACCGTCGGTGACACCGGTCACGTCGATCTCGAGCTCAGGGTCGAGGATCGGAGTAGTGAAGAGCCCGTCCACGCCCACCGTCTCTCCCGCGCCCTGATTGGCGTCGTTGTCGTTGCGAACCACCGTGCCGTTCGCCAGCTGGTAGGCGGTCCCGTCGATCTTGGTCGAGGCACCGGTGATCACCGGCAGGGCGCTGGTGAGGGCGATCTCCCACCAGCTGTTGGTACCGCCGTCGTTGTCGTTGGGCGCCTCGGCCGGCACGAAGCGCATGGCGTTGGCGCCGGCGATGTCGTTGGCGTTGGTGATGAACTGGCGCAGCGAGCCCTGAACGGTCTGGGTGCCCGTGGCGCCCGGGTCGGCGGTGGCGTCGCCGCCCCGGGTGGTCGTGACGACGTTGAAGCTGAAACCGAAATGGGCGTCGGTCACCGCCAGACCGGCGACGTCGACCCGGGCGATGTGCTCGGCATCGCTGTGCCAGGTAATGAGATCGTCGGACTGGCTGCCCCGACGTCCGCCGTAGCAGGCCCCTGCCGCCACTGTCTCCGCGGTCCCTCCGGCGCCGTCGGCGCACCAAGACCCGGATGGTCCGAACGTTTGGTCGGCCCATCGGCTGTTGGGGCCGAGACTCTGGGAGTCGACGACCACCCAGTAGGTGCCGTCGGCCAGGCCGGGGAACCCGAAGGCGCCGGCGGCATCGGTCGTCGCCGGCCCGGACGCCAACGTGTCGCCAGCACCGGGCGCAATCGGGAGCGATCCGTCATCCAGATAGACGTACACGTCGACGCCGGCAACGAGCGGGTTGGCGGTGTCCCCGATCGTCTGCGCTCCGGACACGAGGTCGGCCGCCACATCCTCGAACACGACGCCGTAGATGCCTACCGAGAGCGCCAGCGGCGCCGCGACCGCCTGGTAGGTCAAGCCGTTGTCGACCCGTCGTGGGTTTGACGAGTCGGCCGTGGCCGTGTCGACCTCGTAGAGGTTGTCGACGGTTTCGGCACCATCCTGGACTCCGACCCCCCACAGCTGCCCGGTGGCATCGAATGCGAGGCCCCGAATCTGGATCGGGTTGGTGTCGCCGATGCTGCTGATCGCACCCGTGAGCTTGTCAACCGTGGCGAGTCGTTGGTTCTGGAAGCTGTTGTCGTCACCCGTCGCCACGTACAGTGTGGCGGTGGTGGGATCGATGGCGGCTGCCGCCACCTCGTTGCGGGCCCCGATGGCTCCAATCTCGACGTAGTCGACGCCGACTCCAAATGCATCGACGACGACGGCTCCGGTGGCCGGGTCGACCCGGAACAGCAAGTCCTCGTTTCCGGCGCGGTTCTGCACCGCATAGAGATCGCCGGTGGATGGATCGAAGGCGAGAGCGTTGACGTCGTCCATCGCGACCGTCCCCAGGGCGCCTTCACCCGATCCCATTGCGCCCAGCGCCGACCACACGCCGGTCAAGCTGTCGATCGTGCCCATGGAAGCCCCGGATGCGGCATACACCTCTCCGCTGCCCGGCCGTATGTCCATTCCCTTGATGAGCGTGGTCCCGGTGCCGGTGCCGACGTCGGCCTCGTTGGTGGCGGGGTTGAAGTCGGAGCTGTCGACCCAGGTGAGCAGGTCATTGGCCGTCGGCGAGATGTCGGAGACGAGGCCGAAGCCTCGGGTCACCGTCCAGGTGAAGGTGTCGACGTCGTCGAGGTTGGGGGTGCCGTCGTCAGTGACCGTGATCGTGACTGCATAGCTTCCTTCCGAGGCAGGCGCCAGAGTTCCGCTGATGAGCCCGGAACCCGAGTCGATCGTGATGCCCGGCGGCAAGCCGGAGGCCGAGTAGAGAAGCGTGTCTCCGGCGTCGGGATCGGTCGCACCAGAGTCGATCGACACCGAGGCGCCGGAGCCGACGACACGGTCACCGAGGTCCTGATCGAAGGCAGGTGGCGCGTTGACCGCGACCACGGTGAGATTCGCCCCGAACTCTGACGTGTTGTCCCCGGCGTCGATGACGATCGCCGACACGTCGTCTCCGGCGGAGAGGCCGGCAATCGCGCCGCTGGTGAAGTCGCCGAGCCCGTCGGCGACGGCGGTAGTCAGATACGTGATCCCCTCCCCGTAGGTGGTTCCGGCGCTCTGGTCGTTGGCGGTGCCTACGGCGACGTAGATCTCCACCTCGCACCCCGGGCAAGCCGTGCCCGTGACGGTCGTGTTGCCCCCGGAGAGCGTGGCCGAAGTGATCACCGGGTAGTCGCGTCCTTCGTTGCCCGCGTTGGGATCGAGGGCCGCGTCGTTGAGGGTGACCCCATCGCCCTGATCGTCCTCGGTCGATGACGAACCGGACGCAAGCAGATCGATGGCGACACCGATGTTGTCATCAGCGGGCAGCGCTCCAGCGAAGGCGTTCTCGGTGATCCGGTTCTGCTTCGAGACCGGCCACGCGTCGGTGCTCGAGACGATGATCCCCGGCCCCAGATTGGCGGCGATCACGTTGTGCTCGACACGAGAGGCCGTGCCCCCCAACCTGATCCCTGCCGTCTGCGTCCCGAAGGCGCCGTTGCCGGCGATCGTGTTGTCCTCGATGACGTTGCTGCCCGCGCTGTCACGCGACTCGACGCCGTAGCCGCCGCTGTCGACGAGGAGATTCCGGCGGATCGTCGCGCTGCTGCCCTGCAGCCGCACGCCGTGCTTGTCGTTTGCGGCGAGACCGTTCTCCCTGATCTCGGCGTCCTCGATGATCCACCCGGTCGCGTCCGTCCCGAGACTCACGCCGTCGTGGTCGTGGAACAGCACTAGGGAGTTGCGGAGCGAGCCCGAAACTGCGCCCGTCGTGAAGAGGCCCGTCTTCGAACGGAACCCCACCCCTGGGTCGGTTCCGCGCGGATCGGCGCCGAGAACGGAATCCTCGATTGTTGGGTTGTTGGCTCCGGATTGGAACGTCAGATCGGTGCCGCCCGGCCTCCGGACTGCCGCCGCCCTGATCGTCGCGGCGGATCCCGCGACGGTGAGCCCGGACGCACCAGTCCAAACCAGCTCCAGCTCCGGCGCCGCTACACCCGTCAAGACCGGCTCGTCCGCACTACCGGGAATACCGTCGGGCCCCACCCCAACCGGGCCGGCATACCCGAGCAGCCCGGGGTTGTCGTCGCGCACGGTGGCGCCGTCGGAGAGGGAGTGGGCGACGCCGTCGATCGTCGTGGAGGAATCGACCGGAGACGGAAGGGCCACACTCACGTCGATGCGCCACCAGGCTCCGCCCCCTGCCGACGCGTTGGTGGCCTCGGCCGGCACGAACCGCATGGCGTTGGCGCCGGCGATGTCGTTGGCATTGGTGAGGAACTGGCGCAGCGAACCCTGAACGGTCTGGGTGCCGCCGGCTCCCGGATCGACCGTGCCGTCGCCGCCCCGGGTGGTCGTGACGACATTGAAGCTGAACCCGAAGTCGACGTTGCTGACGCTGCTGCCGGAGACCGCCACTCGGGCGATATGTTCGGCGTCGTCGTACCACGGCGTCAGGTCGTCCGACTGGCCGCCGCGTCGCCCGCCGTAACACGCTCCGGCGGCGCCGTTCTCGGCCGTGCCTCCGGCCCCGTCGGCGCACCACCCGCCCTGCGGTCCGTAGGTCTGCTGGGCCCAGCGGGTGTTGGGCCCGAGGTCCTGGGAGTCCACGACTACCCAGTAGGTGCTGTTCGGCAGCGCCGAGAACGCGAAACCCCCCGCGCCATCGGTGGCGACGGGACCGGCGCGCAGCGTGTCGGTGGCGTCCGGACTGTTGGCCGTCCCGCCGTCGTCGTTGTACACCCAGACGTCGACCCCGGCCACCACGGGGTTCGAGGCATCACCGATCGCCTCGACTCCGGGCAGCAGGTTGCCGGCAACGTCCTCGAAGATCGTCCCGCCGATCGATCCGGTTGCCAGGACGGTGAGCGTGACCGTCGCCAGGTTCGAGTCCGCTGTTCCGTCGTTCGCCTTGTACGTGAACGAGTCGACTCCGGACCAACCGGGGTCGGGCGTGTAGGAGAACGAACCGTCGTTGTCGAGCGCCACCACGCCGTTCGACGCAGTTGAGACGAGCAGGGCGGTCAGCGGATCGCCCTCCGGGTCGGTGTCGTTGTCGAGCACCCCTGCCCCGGTCCGTTCCTCCCCGTATACGAGGTAGGTGTCGATCATCGAGCTGTGTTGCGCAGCGACCCAATCCTGGGTTCGGCTCACGTTCGAGACGCGAATCTCGTCGAGGCGGCCCAGCCATGGTTCCGTCGGGATCGCCGTCGCATCGTTCTCGGCGGCGCCGATGAGAACGTCGTTGGCGTCGGTGCTCATGGGAGTTCCGATGCCCGTGACCTGGCCCACCTGGGCGCCGTTGGAGTACATGGTCAGCGTGGTGCCGTCCCGCACGCCGGCGAGATACCTCCACTGGTTCACGGGAAGCTCGCCCGTCGCGCTCTCGGCCAGCGAACTCCCCGTGACCACAGCGACCTTGGTGGGGTCGTCGTAACTCGCAGCCAGCGTATAGCTGTCCGCGGAGGTGGTGCCGAATTGCCGGCCCACCGGGATCTGCCAGTCCCCGGTGCTGCCGGTACGGTACGCCCACGCTTCCAACGTGATCGCCGTCCCTGTGATCGCCAGCTCATCGACGGCTGTGCTCGGCACCCTCACGTGATCGGCGTTCGGGGCGGCCAGTCCAGCCAACGAGAGACCCCGGCCGATGCGACCCGGTTGCAGATTGCTGGCATCGAGATTGCCGGGATCACCATGGTTGGCGTAGGAGGTGGAGTCGAGCACGGATCCCGGGGCGACGGGCGCTTCGGCGAGATGCCACACGCCGACGTACCCGTTGGTCCACACCCCTGGGGGGTCTTCGCCGCTGGCCACACCGGTCTTCCCGTAGTACATCCAGATGTGGTCCGTGTTGGACGCCGCGTCGATCTGCGGGACCTTCACCCACACGTACGACGTGCCCGTCTCGTCCCACAGCTCGATCTCGTGCTTGAGCAGGGTCCCGTCCAGATCGGTGAACCGCAGGTCTTCGCCGCCGTCCATCGTCTTCGCGTAGTCGACCTTGCTCGAGTCGAGAGCGACGAGTACCGGGAAGTCGGTGAGCGCACCCCAGGTCCCGTTCAGGAACGTCAGCTTCCTCCGGTATGGCCATGTCGGATCCATCCACTCGCCGTCGGTGTTCAGCACCGTGTCCTGGTCGAGGGTGTAGGAGTCATCGACGGCGGACGCCGGAACGGCGAACGCCGACGGGACCTGCGCGGCAACGATCTGGACCGCCACCAGCGAGAAGGCGGCGATGACGAGGAGCGGGCGTTTCAGCGCTCGGATCGGCTGCGAGCGATCAAGCCCAGAACGCGGCAATGGCCCGGGCGGGCCCGGGCCGTCTGGCAGCGAGAGCAACCGGGTCAACCTCAAGCGGGGAAGGCCTCCCGGTCCGGGTCGGACGGCACGCTCGGCCTGCTACCGGCCGGGCCCGCGCCGACGTCATAGTCGAGCGGCTGCACCAGGTCCGGCTCGAGAGGTGGATACCCCTTGGCGGCCGCCTGCGGGTCGAGGCCCGGTGTCCCCGCCGCCGTCCCGGGGACTGCCGCAACGAGCGGCAGCGTGAACACGAACCGGGTCCAGCCGTCGCGGCGGTCGTAGTGGACGGCGCCGCCCTGGCCTTCGGCGAGCGCCCTGACGATCGAGAGCCCCAGCCCGACGCTGCCGAGGACGAGCGGCTGGTGGCCCTGGTGGATGTATCGCTGGAACAGGCGGCTCTCCAGGTCCGCGGGAATGCCCTCGCCGTTGTCGGCAACCGCACAGACGTACTTCCCCTCTTCCACACGGCCCTCGACACGGATCTCGGGGCCGCCGTACTTGCGGGCGTTCGACAGCAGGTTGCGGAGCACCTGGCGGAACCGCAGCCGGTCGGCACGCACGATGCCGGGCACGCACTCGACATGGATGTGCAGCCCGGCGCGCAGCATCGGGCCGACGACCTCCTCCACCTCTTCGGTCACCTCGACGTCCTCGAACGTGTAGTGCAGCGCTCCGGCGTCGAGACGAGCCGTCGTCAGGAGGTCTTCGACCATCCGCGACAGGTCGGCGGCTTCGCTGATGATCATGTCGAGCAGCTCGGGGGCCGTCTCGGAGGCCCTGAACACCGGGTCCTCCTCGAGCATCAAGGCGAGTCCGTAGATCGAGGTGAGCGGCGTGCGCAGCTCGTGAGATGCGTTGGCGACGAACTCGTCCCGGGCCTTTCCGAGGCTCTGCTCCACCGCCAGGCGCCGCTCGAGGTCCTGCTGGCGCTGCTGACGCCTGGTGAGCTCGCGGTAGATGAGGATCACCGCGGTGGGAACGATGAACCCCACGAGGAATCGGGCGATGTTGCCGATCCTCCCCAACTGCAGGTCCGACTGCGACACCTCGGCGTTGATGCGATCTCGCTCCTCGACGAGGGCGCTCTGGAGAACCCTGAAGCTCCGGTCGAGGTCGTCGTTGGCGATGGTCTGGGCGGAGCGAGAGTCGTGGGCCTCGAGCAGCCGGATCACCTCCTCGCTGGTGACCGTGAAGTCGGCGGCCAGCGACGTGACCACGGCGCTCTCTGCCTGGAGCTCCTCGAGTTGCAGCAGACCGAGCCGGAGGTCCCCGAGAGCCCGGACGGCCTCGTCGATCGACAGCTCGATCGCCCCGGTGGAGTTCGTGCCGAACTCCCGGTCGACGCTGGCGGCGTGGCTGGCGATCGCCACCTGCGCTCTGGCCACGGTGGCCGATCGCAGCGACTCGTCCAGCGTGTGCAGAACCACGGCGTTGGTGGTGATGCGGCGGGTCCCGAAAGCGACGGAGAAGACCAGCGCAAACACGAGCAGCAGGATGATCCCCACCACCAACGTGAAACCGAGGGAGCGGCGCCGGCTGCCCCCATGAGAGGGGCTACGCCTGCCCGCGCGCCGACCCGGAAGACGGTGAATCGCCATGACCCGAATTCATCGGCCTACTCACCGTCACCATTGACCGATTCCGGCAGTTCGCAGTGGCTAGATGGGCGGGTTCCAGATTGACTAGTCACCGGGTCGCTTCGGAGGCCGGCCCTCAACCACTGGTCGACTGCTGGCCTTCGACTTCACATCGAGGGTCTGGAGAGGCGGTCAGGTGGCGCGCGCCATCGCGAGCCGAAGCGCCCGTCCGGCTACCACCTCGACGAGGTGGGCTTTGTAGTCGACGGAGCCGTGGAGGTCGGCGAGGATCGGCAACTCGCTTCCGATCCCTCGGGTGGCGGTTGCCACGTCGTCCGGCGCGCCCGGCGATCCCACCAGACCGTCGACCGGCACCAAGGAAGGCCGGGCTGTGGCCCCGGTCACGGCAACCCGAACCTCCTCGATGCGTCCCTGCGCGCGACGGATCCAGGCCGCGGCACCCGCCACCGGGTAGTCGTTGGCGCCGCCGCGTCGCCCGATCTTCACGTAGGCGGACCCCTCGTCCGGCCCGGGCTCGGGAAACCGGGCGGCGGCCAGGATCTCGCCCGGCTCGAGCGCGGTCGTGAACGCGTCGACGAAGAACTCGGCTGCCGGAACGGTGCGCTCGCCGCCGACGGACGTCACCACCATCACCGCCCCGAGCGCGAGCGCGGCGCCGGGCTCGTCGGCTGCGGAATCGGCGTGGGCGAACGACCCGCACACGGTGCCCTGGTTGCGAACCTGGGCGTCACCGACCCCGGCCGCAGCGTCGGCGAGCGCCGCCGGAACGCCGGCCGCGGCGGCAACCCGGGCGTGGGTGGCCATGGCTCCCACGACGACCCGGCCCGCGGCGCGGTTCACGCTTGCCAGGTCGGGAATCCGGCGCAGGTCGACGAGCAGCTCGGGGGCGGCCAGCCGCAGCTTGAGCATCGGCACGAGGCTGGCGCCACCGGCCAGCACCCGGGCCCCGGGGGTGGCGGCGAGCAGTGCCCCGGCCTCGTCGAGGGAGGCCGGGGCCGCGTACTCGAACGCCCGCGGATACACCTAGCCCGACTCCCACTCGGCGGGGTCGGGCTGCTCGCCGCGCCCCGCGGCCGCCGCGTACCGAACCGCCGCCACGATGTTCTGGTACCCGGTGCAACGGCACAGATTGCCTTCGATGGCATGGCGGATGGCCTCGTCGTCAGGGTCGGCGTCGTCCTCGAGCAGGGCAACGGCCGAGAGGATCATGCCCGGGGTGCAGAAGCCGCATTGCAGCCCGTGCCGGGCCCTGAACCCCTCCTGGACCGGGTGGAGCCCTCCGGGCGGCGCCAGCCCTTCGATGGTGACGACCGAACGGCCGTCGGCCTGCACCGCCAGCAGGGTGCACGCCTTGAGCGGCCGGCCGTCCACCAGCACGGTGCAGGCACCACAGTACGACGTCTCGCAGCCCACGTGAGTGCCGGTCAGGCCGAGGTAGTCGCGCAGCAGGTGGACGAGCAACGTCCGCGGCTCGATGTCGACCGTCACTTCGTCGCCGTTGACCGCCAGGCGAATCTCCATCCCCGCAGGCCTCCTTTGCCATCAGGGCGGCGCCGACGCTAGTCGGCGCCGCCGCCCCGCAGGAACCCTCCGAATCTGGCAAGCTATGCGGCGGTGAAGGGAGGCCGGGTGATCGTCGGAGTACCTCAGGAGATCAAGACCGAGGAGTACCGGGTAGCCCTGACCCCCGTCGGGGTCCGCGAGCTGACCGCCCGCGGCCACCGGGTGGTGGTCCAGAAGGAGGCCGGTGGCCCCTCCTCCATCACCGACGCCGACTTCGTAGCAGCCGGCGCCGAGGTACTGCCCAACGCGTCGGCGATCTTCGAGACCGCCGAGATGATCGTCAAGGTCAAGGAGCCGCAGCCGGTGGAGGTCGAGATGCTCCGACCCGGCCAGCTCCTCTTCACCTTCCTCCACCTCGCCGCCTACCCGGAGCAGGCGGCCGGCCTCGTCCGCAGCGGCGCCACGGCCGTCGCCTACGAGACCGTCCAGCTTCCCTCCGGGGCGCTGCCGCTGCTGGCACCGATGAGCGAGATCGCCGGCCGGATGGCCGCGCAGGCGGGCGCCCACCATCTCGAGCGCCCGCGCGGCGGCCGGGGAGTGCTCATCGGGGGCGTGTCCGGAGTGGCGCCCGCTCAGGTCGTCGTGATCGGAGCCGGCTCGGCTGGCACCAACGCCGCCAGGATCGCGGCCGGCATGGGCGCCGACGTCGTGATCCTCGACCTCAACGTCGACCGGCTCCGCCACCTCGACGAGCTGCATTGGGGCCGCATCGTCACCGTCCGCTCGTCGATCTACTCGATCGAGGAGTTCGTGCCCAAGGCCGACCTGGTGATCGGCGCCGTGCTCGTACCGGGCGCCAGAGCACCGGTCGTTGTCGAGGAGGGCCTAGTGGCGTCGATGGCGCCCGGCAGCGTGGTGGTGGACATCTCCATCGACCAGGGCGGCTGCATCGCCTCGGCCCGGGAGACCACCCACGCCGACCCCGTCTACGAAGAGCACGGCGTCATCCACTATGCAGTCGGCAACATCCCCGGCGCGGTTCCCAACACGGCGACATATGCCCTGACCAACGCCACCCTCCCCTATGTGGTGGCGCTCGCCGGCGGGGTGCCGGCCGCGGTAGCTGCCCTGCCCGAGCTCCGCCCCGGGCTCAACGTCATCGACCGGCAAGTGACGAACCCGGCCGTCGCCGAAGCGCTCGGCCATTCCTATGTGCCCCCCGACCAGCTGATCGGCGCCTGATCGACGCAGCCGTCACTCGTTGAGGAGGTCGCGCGCCTTGAACCTGGCGTACCAGATGTAGAGGGCGGCGAGCGCAACCACGACGGTCGCCAGCCAGGGGAACCAAGCCCGCAAGCCCACGATGTCGTCGAACTCGCCGGTCAGCGTGCTGAACAGCAGCGCAGCAGCCGCCAGCGAGTAATGCAGAGCGAGGGTGGTCACGAACGTGCGCTGGCCGCGCGGCACTGCCAGCAGCAGGAACACCCCGGCGGCGAACGCGACCAGGATCGCTCCGGCCCAGCGGGTGGACTCCAAGGCCTCCAGCGCCTGCCCCTCGGCCCCGCCGATCGTCCCCCACAGGAAGTTGGGGAAGAGCAGCATCGGAACGCCGTACGCAAGGTTGATCGCCATGTACGCGACCAGCGCTGCGTTGAGGGTCCCCCGCGGAGTCCGGGGGGCTCGGCGCGGGGAGCGGCGATCCTGCTCCGGCTGCCCGGCATCGTCGGTCATCTGCCCTCCCTTCAGCGGCTGAACGGGATGCTATCCGGCGCCGTCACGCAGCTTCGGCCGGCCCAACGAGGTGGCGTCGAAACCACTCCGCTGCGAGCCGGGTGACCTCTTCCAGCGCTCCCGGCTCCTCGAAGAGGTGGCCGGCCCCGGGAACCACCACCAGGTCCTTGGTGCAGCGCATCGCTCGCATGGCAGCCTCGTTCAGGTCGAGGACCGTGGCGTCGGCACCGCCGACGATCAGCAGGGTCGGGGCCGTCACCTGCGCTTCGTAGGGGTGGGCGAGGTCGGGGCGTCCCCCCCGCGAGACGATGGCGCCGACGCGGTCGCCCGCCTCCACCTGCGCGCACAGCGCGCCGGCGGCGCCGGTGGAGGCGCCGAAGTACCCCACCGGGAGATCGTCGAGCTGATGCTGCGTGTCCAGCCAGGCGGTGGCCGCCAGCAGCCTGCGACTGATGAGGCCGATGTCGAACACCCGGGCCCGGTCCTGCGCTTCCTGCGGGGTGAGCAGGTCGAGCAGCAGCGTCGCCAGGCCGGCCTCCCGCAACCCCTCCGCCACTTCCTGATTGCGCGGGCTGAACCGGCTGCTCCCGCTGCCGTGGGCGAAGACGACCACAGCGTCTGCGGCGTGGGGGACACCGAGTGAACCCGGGAGGGTCACTCCGTCGGCGGGAATGGACACCTCGGCGAGCCGCTCCATGGTCACTCTCCCCCCGGGAGACGGAGGTCTCCCATCAAGGCGCCGATGAGGCCGTCCTGCACCGCGCTCAGGTAGTGGAGCAGCGTCATCCTGGGATCGTCGCCGAGTTCCTCGTAAGTCCAGCCGTCTTCCTCGATCCCGGCGCGGGCCGCAAGCAGCAGCCGGGTCTCGGCGAGCACGCGCAGCCAGGCCTCGGCCTCGTCCGGAGTCAGCCGCACTTTCCCTGGCCGCACCGACGTCGCGAAGCGGCTCCGATCCGCCGTCCGGGCCCGCGCCAGGTCGGCGCCGGCGAGGCGCGCGAACTCGGCGTCTGCCTCCGGGTCGTCCGGGTAGGCATGCGGGCTGAGGCGGGCGGCCCCCGGGTCGTCGTCTGGATCGCCGGCCGTCGCCAGCAATTCGGGAAGCCGGGCCAGCACCGCGGCCTCGGCGGCGGAGATGTGCGCCGTCACGCCCGCGTCGGTGGCACGGAACCTCAAGGCTGCTCCATCGTCGCCCAGAGGCCGTAGGCGTGGAGACGGTGACAGTCCAGTTCGGCTCTCTCGCGCGGCCCGCTCGAGACCACCGCCCGACCTTCGTGATGCACGGCGAGCATGAGGCGGGTCGCCTTCTCGACCGAGTAGCCGAAGAGCTTGCGGAACACGTAGACCACGTAGCTCATGAGGTTGACCGGGTCGTTCCAGACGACCACCTGCCAGGGATGGGCGGGGTCGACCGACTCCGTGGTGTCGGGATCGCGGGTCCGGTCGGGGGCGATGACGCCGCCGGCGGCCCGCACGGTCACGGCCGGCCGGCGCGAGCCCGGGCCGCCGACTCCATGCGCTGGGCGTTGAGCCAGTCCTCGAAGTCCTGGCGCGCCACCCTCCATTCCCTGCCGAACTTCACGCCGGGCAACTCGCCCGATCTCAACACCGAGGTGGCGACAAACGTGGAAACGCTCATGTACTCGCAGATGTCGGCGACCGACATCCACTCTTTGCCTATATCGACTTTGATGCGCTCCATGCGAACAGCGTATGTAAGGAGGGGCCTCAGGGCAAGGGCCCGGTGTTGCGGGCAGCGGGCGGGACGACCAGGGCTCCTGCGCCGACACCGGGGGCCTTGGTGGGACGAGTCACGATGAACGTCACGATGCCGGCGGCCAGCAGCACGAGGGCTACGCGCCATCCGGGTGACTTCACCACCAGCAGGAGGGAAGCCCCGAACGTGGCGGCGATCATCACGACGGCCAGCACCTTGGCCCGCATCGGGATGCCGAGGCCGGCCTGGTAGTCACGGATCAGCGGCCCGAAGCGGCGGTGGCCGGTCAGCCAGTTGTGGAACCGCTCCGACGAGCGGGCGAAGAAGAAGCCGGCCAACAGGATGGGTCCG
>CAYGCW010000002.1:18209-45992 GCA_964348465.1 uncultured Acidimicrobiia bacterium
CCCGCCGTCGCCGACCCTGACCGTCACGTAGCCGCCGTGCCCGAAGAAATAGAACGCCCCCTCGTGGCGGAGGTGTGGCGCGACCAAAGAAGCCGGCCAACAGGATGGGTCCGGTGGTCGGGATCAGCGGCAACACGGTTCCGACCAGGCCGAGGCCGAGGCTGGCGAGCCCGAGGCCGAAGTAGACCCAGCGCAGTGCCCTCCGCTCGTGGATTCTGGCCGTCACGACCTCACCCTACTCACCGTGCCAGCCAACACTTCGTCGGATCCGGGGAGGGGCGGCCCGATAGGGCATTCCCACCCTTGACGAAGAAGGCCTATCCATTTATTCTTTAGTCAAGGACTCAACAACTATGAGACTAGAGCTGACCCGCAAATCGGATCTGGCGCTCCGAGCCGTACGCCACCTCGCCACCGCCGGCGGGCGCGTCAAAGGGGAAAAGCTGGCTGCCGCGGTGGGAGCGACGCCGGCGTTCCTGCCGCAGGTCGTGGCGCCACTGGTGCGGGAAGGCTGGGGCTACCGGCTGGTGAGGGCGCCGTCCGAGATCTCGGTGCTGGACCTCATCGAAGCGATAGAAGGAAAGACCGATACCGGGCGCTGCGTGCTGCGCGGCGCCCCCTGCGGCGACGCATTGTGCGCGCTCCACGACGCCTGGGCCAGGGCTCGCACAGCCCTCCTGTCCGAGTTGGCACGCACGCCCGCCGCCATTCCTGAGGAGGAATCAACGTGAACCGCGAAGGAGACATGGTCGTCAAGGCCTTCATGGCCGCGGTGGTAGCCGGGGTGGTGGTCGCCGTCGCCCTCGTCGGGGCGCTGCTGGTGTTCGCCGCCATCGACGACGGCGAGCCGGCCGCCAACGCACCGGCGCCCGTGGTGTTCGCGGCGCCCGTGGCCGTGCCGACCTCCGTGGCCGAAGTGCCGGCCCCGCCACCCGGGGAGCCGGCCGGGACCATCGAGGTCACGGCAGTGGACATCGCGTTCGAGCCCGCCGGCATCGTCGTCGACGCGCCGGGCAGTTACGAGCTGGTGCTCGCCAACGAAGGAGCCATCGACCACGACATCACGCTCCCCGACGGCACCACCCTCCTCGCCCGCCCCGGCGAGACCTCCGCCGCGGTGGTCGAGGTGCCTGCCGGCGGCTTCGCGTTCTTCTGCTCCATCCCCGGCCACAAGGACGCCGGCATGGTCGGCACGCTCGACGTCGCCGGCAGCGCAGTCGAGGTCGCCGCGCAGAGCGAGGACGAGCCGACCGAGGGCCACGAGAGCACGAGCCCCGACACGGTCGAGGCCGACCCGAACGCTCCGCCCTACGAGCTGCGCGACCCCCGGGTGCCGGCCCGCGGCGAGGGCGACGGTGTCACGCTGATTGAGAATGGAGCACCCGGCGGCGGCGACCTCATCGAGGTCGAGCTGGTCATCGAGGAGAAGCTGATGACGGTCGCCGAGGGCTACGTCCAGGCGGTGTGGACGTTCGGCGGTCAGGTTCCGGGACCGGTGATCCGCACCCACGTCGGCGACACCGTGCGGGTCACGCTGATCAACCCGCCCGAGGCGCAGCTCTCCCACTCGATCGACTTCCATGCCTCCCAGGTGGCGTGGAACGACGAGATGCGCTCAATCTCCCCAGGAGAAGATCTGGTCTACGAGTTCACCGCCGACTACGCCGGCGTATGGATGTATCACTGCGGGACCGCCCCGGTGCTGCACCACATCGCCAACGGCATGTTCGGGATGGTGATCGTCGAGCCGGAGGGTGGCCTGGCGCCCATGGAGGACGAGTTCTTCCTCGTGCAGAACGAGTGGTATCTCGGGCCTCAGGGCGAGGTGTCGAGCCTGGCGAAGGCCAACGTGGGCGCCCCGGCGCCGGACCTCGTGATGTTCAACGGCATCGGCTTCCAGTACCTCGACAACCCGATCCCGATCGACACCGCCGAGGAGATCCGCCTCTACGTGCTCAACGTCGGGCCGTCGATCGACTCTTCGTTCCACATCGTGGGCACGATCTTCGACACGGTGATCAAGGAAGGGGTGGTCCTGGCGAGGGGCAACGAGGGCAACTGGGGATCGCAGGCCGTCGACCTGGCCCCCGCCCAGGGGGCGGTGATCGAGCTACAGGCAGTTGAGGACGGCCTGTACCCGATCGTCACCCACGCGTTCAACTTCCCGGGCCGCGGCGCCCTGGGCCTCCTCCAAGCAGGTGACGGCGACCCGGCGAACTAGCCGGCTGCAGAGGGGCGGCGGGACTCCCCCGCCGCCCCTGCCAGAATCGGCGCCGTGACCACCCGCATCGCCGTCTACGTGTTCGACGGCGCCGAGGAGCTGGACTGGGCGGGCCCCTGGGAGGTGCTCCGGGCGTGGGAGCACGGCTGGCCCGACGACGGCGCCGAGGTGTTCACGGTGGCGCGGGCATCGGGTCCGGTGACCTGCGCCAAAGGCCTGCGAGTGCTGGCCGACCACACGTGGGACGACGCCCCGGCCTTCGACGTGCTGGTCTACCCCGGTGGGCGCGGCACCCGTGACCACGTCACGGACCGGCCGACGCACGAATGGCTGCGCGGCCTGCGAGCCGGTGGAGCCCTGCTCACGAGCGTCTGCACGGGGTCCCTGGTCTTCGCCGCCGCCGGCCTCCTCGACGGGCGGCCGGCGACCACGCACTGGGCGTCGCTCGACCACCTCGCCCGCCTCGCAGACCACGTCGAGGTCCGCCCCGACGACCGCTGGGTCGACGACGGGGACGTGATCACCGCCGCCGGCGTCTCGGCCGGGATCGACATGGCGCTCCACCTGGTGGCGCGCCTGCACTCCCCGGGGCGAGCCCGGGACGTGCGGCGCTACATCCAGTACGACCCGGCTCCGCCCGTCTGAGCGGTCCGGCAGCTACCCGACGGCCCCGCGGGAGAACGGCAGGATGTGCTCCACGTCCACCGACGTCCCGGCACCCGGGTCGGGGCCGGCGAGCGGGTCGACATGGGTCTGGTTCGTGTAGATGCCCGCCATCGGCAGCTCCTGCTCGAGCCCGATGTGCACGGCGCCCTTGACGAACGTGCCCGGCGGCAGTCCGGCCATCGCCCAGATGTCGGTGCAGTCCACCTGGAGCACCCGAAGCGGCGCGATGCGGAATCTGAACCACGGCACCAGCGGCGGAGCCGGCGTCCCCATCCGGTAGTGGATCGCCACCCGCTTGGAGCCCTTGATCCAGGTTCTCGTGTAGTTGTGGATGTCGATGGCCGTCGCGTAGTCACCCGGCTTGGCGTGCTGGTCCTCCTGGGGCGGCACCGGCGGCAGCCAGCCGCAGATGAACGGCGCCGAGTACTGCACGTTGAACGCCCCTGGGTCCGCGGCGGCTTCGGCCGCCGCGGAGCCGTTGGGCGACTGTTGGGCCGACGCCGCGCCGAGGGCGCCGAAGCCCACCGCCAGGACCGCGACGAGCGCGATCGTCGTCGAGAGCTTGGTACGTGGTCGCATTGGAAACCTCCCCGATTCCGCTGCACGACTCGTTGCCAACGATACACCCGACCCCCGGGCCGGTCACGCGGCCGAGAAGGCGACGAACGCTGCGAACGCCGCCAGCAGGAGCGCACCCTCGGCACGGACCAGGCGCCGGCCGGTCGTCAAGAGCAGGCCGGCGGCCGCCACCGCCGCCAGCATCCACACCAGCGCCGGCCGGAACTCGGCGGCCACCGGCCCGGGCCGGGCCAGCCCGGCCGTCGCTACCACTGCCAGCGAGTTGAACAGGTTGGAGCCCAGCACGTTGCCGACGACGAGCTCTGCCTCCCGACGCCGGGCCGCGGCGAGGCTGGTGGCCAGCTCCGGCAGGCTCGTTCCCACCGCCACGACGACCAGCCCCACGAACGCGGCGTCGATGCCCACTTCCTCGACGAGCCGCTCGGCACCCCGGACCAGCAGGTCGGCACCCGCCAGGGTGGCACCCAGCGCCAGGAGCCCGATGACGATCTCTCGCCGGCCTCCGATCGGGGGCGGGAACCCCGGCTCGGCCCCTTCCGGCACGGCCAGAGGGTCGTTGCGGGCCCACAGCACCAGCAGGACCGAGGCGACGATCATGGCGGCGCCCAGCACCCCCGCCTCGAGCCTGCCCAGGTTCAGGTCCCACAGCACCCCCGCCATGGCGGCGACCGAGACCAGCATCAGAACCCCCTCCCGCCGCAGCGTCCTCGCCCTGGCGACGAGCGGCATCAGCATTGCGGTGGCACCCAGGACCAGCGTCACGTTGCTGAGGTTCGAGCCGACGACGTTGCCTATCGACAGGTCGAGGTCACCACGTATCGCGGCGATCGCCGAGACCAGCAGCTCGGGGGCGGAGGTGCCGAGACCCACGATCAACGCGCCCACCAGCACCGGCGACACGCCCCAGGCCTGCGACAGGCGGGCCGCGGCGGCCACGGCCCGATCGGCCCCGGCGGTGAGCAGCGCCAGGCCCACCACCATGAAGATGGCTGCGAGCGTCACGCTGGCGCGGCGGGCCCGGTCATGGCGGCCAGCGTAACCCGGCCGTCGACCCCGCCGTGGTCGACCCGTTAGCCTTGCCGCCCATGGACGAACAGCGCGTCCACAAGACCTGGCTGCACTCCAACCGGCCGATACCGAGCCGGTTCGTACGCCCGCTGCTGCGCTTCACCCACATCGAGGCGTCGGGCGGCATGGTGCTGCTGGTCGCAGCCCTCGTCGCCCTGGTCTGGGCCAACGCCCCGTTCGGGGAGAGCTACGAGTCGTTCTGGGACACGCACGCCGCCTTCGAGATCGGCCCTCTCCACCTCGACGAGACGCTGCGCGGCCTCGTCAACGACGGGCTGATGGCGATCTTCTTCTTCGTCGTCGGGATGGAGATCAAACGAGAGCTCGTCACCGGCGAGCTGAACGAGCCGCGCAAGGCCGCTCTGCCGGCGATCGCGGCCCTCGGCGGGATGGTGGTGCCGGCACTCATCTATGTGTTCTTCGCCACCGGCGGGGAGGTCAGCAGAGGCTGGGGCATCCCGATGGCCACCGACATTGCGTTCTCGGTCGGGGTGGTGGCGCTGCTCGGGACCAGGGTCCCCGTGGGGGCGAAGCTGTTCCTCCTGGCGCTGGCGATCGTCGACGACATCGGCGCCATCGTGGTGATCGCCGTCTTCTACACCGACGATCTGGCGCTGGCTTGGCTGGCGGGGGCGATCGGCAGCCTCGTCACGATCACCCTGGCGACGCGCATCGGGGTGCGCTGGGTGGGCTTCTACGTGGTGATGGGATTCCTCACCTGGTTCTGCATGCTCGAGTCGGGCGTACACGCCACGCTGGCGGGCGTCGCCATTGGCTTGCTGACGCCGGCGCGGGCGCTGTACAGCGACAGCGAGTACCGGCTGCGGGCCCAGTGGATCCTGCACCAGTACGACATGGCCGCCCGTGACCCGTACGGGGCCGAGCGGGTGGACGACGCCGCCCTGTCGCTGGCGACCATCGCCACCGAGTCGGTGTCGCCGCTGGCGCGCCAGGAGGCGGCGATCCACCCGTGGAGCTCGTTCGTGATCGTCCCGATCTTCGCCCTCGCCAACGCCGGGGTCCGCTTCGTGGACGTCGACCTGGTCGAGGCGGTGACCTCGCGCGTCTCGCTGGGGATCAGCCTCGGCCTCGTCGTGGGGAAGCTGGTCGGCATCGGGGTGGCGACGTGGCTCGCCGTGAGGCTCGGCCTCGGGGTGCTGCCGCGCCGCACCGGCTGGACCCACATCCTCGGCGTCGCCGCCCTCGCCGGCATCGGGTTCACCGTGTCGTTGTTCATCACCGGGCTGGCGTTCACCGACCCGATCCTCATCGACGAGGCCAAGATCGGGATCTTCATCGGCTCGACCACCGCAGGAGTGATCGGCTACGGGCTGCTGCGGCGGGTGCCCGAGGTGGTCGAACCGGCCGCCGCCGCCTACGAGTCGCCGGCGGGCGTCCCCGGCTCCTGAACGCCCAACCCGAGCCGCCGGCCCTCGATCGCAGGGCAGCGGTCCATCACCACGCCGAGGCCTGCGGCTTCGGCACGGGCGGCGGCGGCGTCGTCTACCACGCCGAGCTGCATCCAGACCGCCTTGGCGCCGATATCGATGGCCTCGTCGACGTGGCGGCCGGCCGCGACGGAGCGCCGGAATATGTCCACGACCTCGACACCGGCGCTCGTGGGGATCGCCCCGAGATCCGGATAGCACCGCTCCCCGAGGATCGCGGTCGCGTGCGGGTTGACCGGAATGATGCGATACCCCCACTCCTGGAGGCGCCTGGCGACGCCATGACTGGGCCGGGCCGGGCTCGGCGAGCAGCCCACGATCGCCCACACCCGGTACGACTGCAGGATCTTGCGGGCCATCCGCTCGCTCATGGCCGCGACCCTACTGCGGCTCCGGGGACCGGGAACAGCCGGCCGCCGCCCTGGGTTCCCCCGGCATGAGCTCGGGACCAAACCCGCTACGGGCGGCCGCGTCGCTCCTGCGGTCGCGCCGGGTGCGGCGGCCCGCCCCGACGGGCCGCGGCACCGTCGACCACCGCGGCCTGGCTCCGGTGCTCGACGCCGTCGCCGGCGGCGGGGTAGCGGCGCTGGCCGGCCTCACCGAGGAGCTGGCGGCCTACCGCGCCTTGCTTCACGCCGTCGACCCCGACTCCCTCACCCGGTCGAACGCGCTGGCGTTCTGGATCAACCTCTACAACGCCGAGGCCCTGGGGACGGCCGCCGAGGCGTTGGCGGCCGGCCAGCAGTCCGTCCTCCGGCTCCCGGGCGCATTCGACCGTCCCCGCAGCATCATCGCCGGCGAGCGCCTCTCGCTCGACGCCATCGAGCACGGCAAGGTGCGGCGCTTCTGCGACCCCCGCATCCACGGCGCCCTGGTGTGCGGCTCGTTGTCGTGCCCGACGCTGCGCTTCGAGCCGTACTCGGGTGACCGCCTCGACGCCCAGCTCGACGACCAGTTGCGGTCGTTCCTGCGTTCGGGAGGCGCGGTGGCCGACCGGGCGGCCGGCGAGCTGAGCCTCACCCGCGTGTTGCTGTGGTACGGCGCCGACTTCGTCCGGCCCCACCGCATGCCGGCGCTGCTCCCGGTGCGGCGGCGGAAGTTGGCGGGCGCCATCTCGCCGTGGCTCGACGAGGACGACGCCACCTGGATCCGGCGCGAACGTCCCCGCGTGAGTTTCCAGGACTACGACTGGGCCCTGGGATGCGCCGTCCGATGAGCAGGCTCTACACCCTCCGCCATGGCACCGTCGCCGTCGGCACGCCGGTCGAATGGGCCGCAGCGGCGGCGATCCATGCCGCCGCTCGCACCGGCCTCTACCTCGCGGCGCACGGGCCGATCGCCCATCGCCGCCGTCGGGAGCGGAGCGCGGCCCGGGCGATCCGGACTGCGCTCCGGCTCGACTTGCGAATCGAAGGCGCCGTCCCCGCGGGCGGGCCCTACGTGGTGGTGTCCCTCCATGAGAGCCTCGTCGATCCGTTGGCGATCCTGGCGCTGCCCCTGCCGCTGCGCTGGCTCGTGCGCGACGAGATCCTCACGTGGCACGACGTCGGCCCGCATCTGCGCGCCGCCGGACACATCGCGCTCAGCCCCGAGCAGGGCCGCACCGCCTACCGGCGGATGCTGCGCGGGGCGGCCGAGGCGTTTGCAGCCGGTGAGAGCCTCGCCGTGTTTCCTCAAGGCACCCTGCTCGGCATAGAGACTCGCTTCGCCCCGGGCGCGTTCCGGCTGGCAGAGCGACTCGGCCGCCCGGTGCTGCCGGTCGTCCTCACCGGCACCCACCGCGTGTGGGAGCACCCGTTCGGCCCGCGGCTCCGGTTCGGCCAGGAGGCAGCCATGCGAGTGCTCGCGCCGGTGTCCATCGCCGAGCTACGCGCCTCGGGGCACTCGGCGGTGCGGGACCGCGTCGAGCGGGAGATGAAGGCGGCCGCCCTCGACGGCACCGGGCCGCCACCCCGGCGCTTCGACCCGCGTCGAGATGGCTTCTGGGACGGCTACCGCTACGAGATCGACGCCGCCTTCCCCGATCTCGCCCGGCAGGTGGCCGAGCACCGGGCGGCCATCGCCGCCGGCCGGGGTTAGCCGCCTGCTCCCGGCGGCGACGCCCCGGGGGGGAACGAGTCGCGGCACACCTGTATCGCCATAATCCACAGCGCCTGGGCGGCGTCGTGGACGTCCGGGGCGCCGGTCCCCTCGGCCCGAATCGAGACGGCGAGATCTTCGGCGATGTACTCGGCGGCGAGACGGCGGGCCACCTCGGGCTCCCACACGCCCTCCACGCACGCCGTCGCGAGGCGCCCGCGCCACACGCCGGCGTCCGTCTGGGCCAGGCCGAGCGTGTTCACCCAGGTCAGGGCATGCTGCTCGAACTCCTCGTCGATGCGCGCCGAAGCCGCCTCCCACTCGCGGACGAGCGCCTCGATCTCGGCGCGCCGCCGCTCAGCCTCCTCGGAGCTGGGGAGCGGCACAGACCCGAACCGCCGGCCAGTGGCGTCGTACATCTCGACGGTGAAAGGCCCGGGTTCGCCTTCCAGCGGGATCCACACCACCTGGGAGACCGGCCGCTGCCAGAGGACGGTGTCCCCGGCCCGGACGACGACGTAGGAGGTGAAGTCGGGCACGAGCCCCGAGAAGACCTCGGTCGTACCGTCGCCCGAACGTGAGCTGGGCGCGCCCCAACCCGAGGCGCCGGCCAGACCGCAGTGCGTCGTGAATCCGTTGCCGACGATGCCGACGATGCACACCCTGGCCGCGCCGGTGCCCGGCTCGGTGCCGGGCACGAGGAACACCCTGGCCCCCTCCACCTCGCCGATCCCATACAGGACCCGATCCTCCGGGACCTCGAGGTCGCCGGTGCCTGCTATCGCCTCGTCGAGGCCGGCGCGGTCGGCTGCGATCGGCATCCCCAGTTCGGCCAGCCGTACCTCGGTGCCGGGGGGCGTCACCTGCGGCTCGGGCCCCAGCGACCCCACCACGAACGAATCCTCCCCCGGTGCGGCCGGCGGCGCCAGCTCCGGCTCGACGGTGCGTCCGCTCCGGAGGAACGCGGCCGACCCGGCCACGACCACGACGACGGTGGCGGCAGCGGCCAACCCGTAGGCGGCGCGAGTCGCGATGGCCCGGCGGTGGCCGCGACGGACCACGGCGTCCAGGTCGCCGCGGCGGACCGGAAGAGCGGCCTGGCGGTCCTCGAGGTACTCGGTCAGCCGGTTCTCAATCATCGCTTCTCACCTCGTTGCGGAGCGTTTCGAGCGCACGGTTGAGGCGTGACTTCACCGTGCCCTCGGGAATGTCGAGCATCTCGGCCACCTGGGCCTGGGAGTAGTCGTAGAGGTAGCGGAATACGATCACCTCACGGTGGTGCAACGGCAGCGCAGCCACGGCCCGGTCCAGCTCGGGATCGGGAGTCGGCACGTCCACCATGCCGGTGCGGTCGGCCACGCCATGGCTGACGCGCGTCGCCTTGCGGAGGCGGGACCGGGCCCAGTTGAGGGCCACCCGGTACACCCAGCCGGAAGGGTTGCGGTACTGGCGCACCGACCGCCACCGCTGGTAGGCGCGGGTCATGGCCTCGTCGGTGGCCTCCTGGGCGAGGTCGGGGTCGCGCAGGACCACGGCCAGCGTCCGGTAGATCTCCGGCCACCGGGCCCGGTAGAAGTCCTCGAAGCGGGTCGTCTGGAGCTGTTCAACGGTCATCGCAGGTGCAGCTTGACTCATCTCGACCCGCAGACCTGCGGGCGATCGGTTTCGTTCCCTCGCCGGCGCGGTTTCTCAGCCGGCGGCGCGCGCCTCGGAGACGCGCCGCTCGGCTATCTCCAGGTACTCGGGGACGGTGTCGTAGCCCACGTAGTGCCGGCCCGTCTCGACGGCAGCGACGGCCGTTGCGCCGGCGCCCACGAACGGGTCGAGCACGAGGTCGCCCCGAAACGTGTACAGCTGGATCAGCCGACGCGGCAGCGCCACCGGGAACGGTGCCGGGTGGCCCACCCGGCGCGCCGACTCCGAAGGCAGATCCCACACGGACACGGTGGCGGCCATGAACTCGTCGCGGTCGATCGTGTCCTCGCCCCCACGGATCCGGCGGAATGACTCCTTGCATGCGACGATCACGTACTCGTGGACGTCACGCAGCGTCGGGTTCTTCGCCGACTGCCACGATCCCCACGCCGTCGAGCCTCCGGCTCCCTTCGCCTTCTGCCAGATGACCTCGCCGCGCAGCAGGTAGCCGAGTTCGGCGAGGAGCCCGGCGACGTGGTGGTTGAGCGGCAGGTACGGCTTGCGACCGAGGTTGGCGACGTTCACCGCCAGCCGCCCGCCCGGCTCCAGCACCCGGTACGTCTCCTTCAGCACCCGCTCCAGGAGACCCAGGTACTCGTCGAGGGTGAGGTCGGTGTCGTACTCCTTGCCCACGTTGTAGGGCGGTGAGGTGACCATCAGCGCCACGCAGCCGTCGGGGAGCTGGTCCATCGACTCCGAGGACTGGCAGAAGAACCGGTCGATGGCATCCCGCGGCGGGTCGGCGACCTCCGAGGCCGGCCCCGGCGGTCGGGCGACGCCCGCCATGCGCCGCCCGTAGAAAGCCGACGCGTCATGGTTCTCGCGCTTGCCAGAGCCGAAACTGGCGGTGCTGGTCGCCACGGACGTCCTCCCGGGTCCCGGGAACCGTAGCAACGATTTCGCGGCCCGGCCGGAACCTCCGGCGCATCAGCAGCGTTCGACCTCGATCAGCCGCACCCGCCGTCGGGTGGCGTCGGCCACCCGGAACCGCCACCCGGCTGCCTCCACGGTGGTGCCCACCGCGGGGATCTCGCCCGCCAGACCGATCACGAGCCCGGCGGCGGTGGTCCAGTCGCCTTCCGGCAGGTCGGCGTCGAGCGCCTCGGCGAGATCGACCACGTCGCACGTGCCCCGCACGAGGTACCCGCCGCCCTTCCGTACCGAGATCTCGGGCACGCCCTCCTCGCCTTCGTCGCTGACCTCGCCGACCAGCTCTTCGACGACGTCCTCGATGGTGGCGAGACCGGCCGTTCCCCCATGCTCGTCGACGACGACGGCCAGGTGCATCCCCTCCTCCTGCATCTCGCTGAGCAACTCGACGACCCGCTTGGTCTCGGTCGTGACGAGTACCGGACCGGCGAGGTCGCCGGCCGTGGCGTCCCGCTCTGCGGCGACGGCCTGCGCCAGCTCCCTGAGGCGAACGACGCCGGTGATCCGGTCGATGTTCCCCTGGTAGACGGGAAGCCGGCGATGGCCGCTGGCGACCGCCGTCTCCAGAGCTTCCCGCACCGGCGCGGCGGCCGGCACGCCGACGATGTCGATGCGGGGCACGACGATCTCGCCGACCCTGCGGTCGCCCAGCCGGAAGGCGCGCTCGATGAGCCGGCGGTCGGTGGGCTCGATCTGGCCGGCGGCCTCGGCCTCGGCGGCGAGCGCCCGCAATTCGCTCTCCGACACCGCCGGCCCGGCGATCCCGGTGCCGGGCGCCTGGAGGTCGGCCAGAAGCACCAACACCCCGACCAAGGGCGCCAGCAACTTCGCCAGCAGCCAGGTGGGCCACGCCAGCGCCAGAGCGGCCTGGAGCGGGTAGCGCACTGCGTAGGTCTTGGGAATCGCCTCGCCGTAGACGAACAGCACCACGGTCAACAGCACCGAGCCGATCGTCACCCCCACGTTGCCGAGCATGCGCTGCGCCAGCACGCCGACGACGGACGCCGCGCTGATCTGGACGAGTAGCACGGTGAGCAACACCGAGTTGAGCACCCGCGGCAAGTCCTCGAGAAGACCCGTGAGGCGGCGGGCGCGGCGATTGCCCTCCTCTGCGAGCAGCTCCACCCGCACCTTTCGCACCCGCAGCAACGACGTCTCGGCGGCCCCGAGGAGGACCGCCGCGACGAGCAGAAACGCCAGCAGGACGATCAGCGGGAGGTCGCGGGCCAGGTCCATCGGGTCTCAGCCGCTCAGCGCACGATGCCCGGGTAACTGCCCAGCACCCTCAGGTGGGACAGGGTGGCCGGGGTCGGGTCGATCACCGCCGCCAGGCCGTCCGGCCCGGGCTCGTGCACGAAGTCGGCGTAGAACCGGTACGTCCACGCCTCGCCGCCGGGACGGGACTCGATGCGAGTGAGGTTCGCGCCCCGCAGCCCCAGCTCGGCGAGGGCCAGCGCCAGCGCTCCCGGCCGGTGCGCGGTCTCGAAGACCACCGAGGTCTTGTCGTCCGCCGGGCCGCACGCAGGCTCACCTGAGGCCAGCACCACGAACCGGGTGGTGTTGTGGGCGCGGTCGACGACGTCGGTGAGCAAGGGCTCCAGCCCGTGCTGGGCGCCTGCCTCCTCGGGAGCGAGGGCGACCTGAGCCGGGTTCTCGTCGCCCGCCACCCTCCGCACCGCGCCGGCGGTGTCGTTGACCGGCACCGGCTCCCAGCCCCGTTCCAGCAACACCCCTTCCGCCTGGGCCAGCGCCTCCGGGTGGGACAGGACGCGTTTGACGAGGTGGAGGGGCGTGCCGGGGATACCGAGGATGGCGTGGCGGATCTCGATGAGGTGCTCGGCGATGATCGCCGCCGGGGCAGTCACGAGCCGGTCGAGCACGGGAAGCACGCTCCCGGTGGTGCTGTTCTCGATCGGCAGCACCAGCCGCTCGTCCTCGCCCGACGCCAGCGCCGCGAAGGCGGCGGCGAAGCTCGGGAACCCGACGGGCTGAGCCGCGGGAAAGAGCTCCCGCACCGCCCGGTAGCTGTAGGAATGGGGCTCGCCCTGGTAGCCGACCTTCATCGCCGGGCACGATACACCGGGCTGCGCGTCAACCGCCTGCCGACATTGGTTGGCGCGCTGCCTCCCGCGGCATAGCATCCGGCCCGTGGCCACACCGTACAACCGCCCCCCGAGCTGGGTGGAGGACGCGATCTTCTACCAGGTGTTCCCAGACCGGTTCGCGCGTTCCGAACGAGTCTCGAAGCCGGCCGGGCTGGAGGCGTGGGACGGTCCGCCGACCGTCCACGGCTACAAGGGGGGCGACCTCCTCGGCGTGGTCGAGAAGCTCGACTGGATCGTGGACCTCGGCTGCGACGCCCTCTACCTGAACCCGATCTTCCAGTCGGCGTCGAACCACCGCTACCACACCCACGACTACCACCGGGTCGATCCGCTGCTCGGGGGCGACGAGGCATTCGAGGAACTGCTCGCAGCATGCCGCGGCCGTGGCGTACGGGTGGTACTCGACGGGGTCTTCAACCACGCCAGCCGCGGCTTCTTCCAGTTCAACGACCTGCTGGAGAACGGTCCCAAGTCGCCGTGGGTCGACTGGTTCGTCGTGCATGGCTGGCCGTTGCGTGCCTACGACCCGGCGGGTCAGATCAAGTACGGCGCCTGGTGGGGTCTGCCGGCGCTGCCCGAGTTCAACACCGACAACCCCCACGTCCGCGAGTACCTGTGGGGAGTGGGCGAGCACTGGGCACGGCGCGGCATCGACGGCTGGCGACTCGACGTGCCCGCCGAGATCGAGACGCCCGGCTTCTGGGAGGGGTTCAGGGAACGGACCAGAGCGGTCAACCCCGACCTGTACCTGGTCGGCGAGTTTTGGGGCGACGCCCGTGCCTGGGTCGAGGCAGGCGACCGCTTCGACGGCACGATGAACTACCTGTTCACCGGACCGGCGCTGTCGTTCGCCGCCAACCGCCGCATCGATCCGACGCTGGCCGCCGGCATCTCGTATGAGCTGTATCCGGGGATGGACGCCGCAGGTTACGCGGCTCGCATCGACCGCCTGCTCGCCATGTACCCCGACTCGGCGACGCGGGCCAACCTCAACCTACTGGCGTCGCACGACACGCCCCGCCCGATGACGATCGCCGCCGGCGACGCTGCCGCGGTGCGCCTGGCGGCGGTGCTGCTGTTCACGTTCCCGGGTCCGCCGTCGGTCTACTACGGCGACGAAGTGGGCCTCGAGGGCGGCACGGACCCGGACAACCGGCGGGCGTTCCCGTGGAACGAACCGGAGTCTTGGGACCGGAGCCTCCTCGAGGCACACCGCGAGCTGATCGCTCTGCGGCGCGCACACCCCTGCCTGAGGCGCGGCGACTTCCGCACCTTGTGGCCGCCCACGGACGAGCCCGGCGACATGCTGTACACCTTCGCCCGCAGCGACGCCGACGAAACGATCGTCGTGGCCGTCAACCCGGGGGACACGACCGAGGTCGCGACTCTGTCCCGGGTCGACCTCGGGGCCGAGCGTCTCGTCCGGCTGTGGGGCACCGGCTCGGCGGACATCGGCGAGCACGTCGTGCGCCTGTCGGTAGGGCCCCAGCAGGCGGCGATATGGTTGGCGGAGGGGGCGGGCGCTTAGCGGTTGTCGAGGGACGGAAGAGCGTCTTCGAAGCCGCCGCCCGGCGCCGGAGATCGTCCGGGCGGAAGGGCCGGGCCGGCGCCCGAAGAGCCGAGCCCGTCGACCACGCGTCGCAGCTTGGCGGTGAACGGCAGGGTGAGCAGCCGGGCCGGCGGCGCCGTGAGCCGGCTGAGCCGCGCGATCGGGACGCTCAACAAGGCACGCACCACCTCGGGGTCGAACTGGATCCCGGCCTGGAGGGCGATCTCGGCTCTGGCGGCCTCGGGTGAGACCGGCTTGCGATAGGGGCGGGGCGATGTCATCGCCTCATAGGCGTCGACCACGGCGACGATGCGTGCCCCGCGGTTGATGTCGGCGCCCGCCAGGCGCATTGGATACCCGGTGCCGTCCCAGCGCTCGTGGTGGTGGGCGACGGCGTCCACCCAGTCGCCGAGCAAGCCGCGCAGCGGCTCGACCAGCCGCCCTCCCACCTCTGGGTGGCGGCGGATGGCGTCACGATCGACGTCGTCGAGCTCCCCTTCCTTGGTCCTCACCGCGGGCTCGACCACCAGCTCGCCGACGTCGTGGAGGAGCGCCGCCCAGCCGAGGCGCTCCCGCTCGCAAGCCGGGATGCCCAGCCTCGTGGCGATCTCGTCCACACAGGCCCGCGTTCGCTCGGACCGGCCCCGCGTTCTGCCGTCCTCCATCGGCGTCGCCACGAGCAGCGACACGATCGTCTCGGCAGCTTCGACCGGGGTGACACCTTCGGCGCTCTGGCGCGCCAGATCGGCCTTGAGACGACGAACGCTGCCGGCCCGCAGCGCCATCCGGTACCGGTCGGGCGCCCGCGCCGGGAAAGGCAGCGACAGTTCGAGCAGCGCAGCCAATGGCAGCAGCCGGCGGGCCAGCCGATCCACGCCGAAGATCGCTGCTGCCGCGCTGACCACCGTCCCTGCCCAGCGCCACACTTCACCGGCGGCGTCGCCGGGGACCGGACCCAGGTGGTAGAAGGCGAACGCCGCGCCGACGCCGGCCGCCACCGGAAGGAGCACCAGCGCGGACCGCAGGCCGTAGGCGAGCACGGGATGGCTCCGCCAGCGGGTGGAGGCAGTCAGCGGCTCAGTCACGGAAGTTCCTGTTCATGGCAGATCGGTCACTCATGGTGCTTAGACCGCCACCCATCCAGAAAGTTCTTCGCGAATTCCCGCCTTAGCGGGCAGAGGGCGACGCCCGGTACCATGAGCGCATGACGGCGGACGACTCAACGAGCATCGACACGGGGGATTTCGGGCCCAACATCTGGCTGGTCGACCAGATGTACCGGCGCTACCTGGAGGCGCCCGACTCCGTCAGCAGCGCGTGGCGCGAGTTCTTCGACGACTATCACCCGGCGGACCTCCACAGCGTGTCGGTCGGCGAAGCGCAGCCGGCCCCGGTGGCGGTGGAGCGCCCGGCACCCGCCACGGCGCCGGCGGCGCCATCCGGCGACGGCCAGGGGGCGGCTCCGGCCCCGGCTCCGCCCACCGCCGCGGCCGCGCCCCCCGTACCTACCGGCGCCGAGGTGTCGCCGCTGCGAGGGGCATCGGCGGTGATCGTCGACCGGATGGAGGCCAGCCGCGAGCTGCCGACCGCCACGTCCGTGCGCACGCTTCCGGCCAAGCTGCTCGAAGTCAACCGGCTGATCCTGAACAACCAGCTCGCCCGCCTGACGATGGGCGGCAAGGTCAGCTTCACGCACCTGATCGGGTGGGCGGTCGTGCAGGCGCTCAAGGAGCGGCCGGCGATGAACGTGTCCTACCGCGACGTCGACGGCAAGCCGCACGTGGTGCGCTATCAGAACATCAATCTCGGGATGGCGATGGACATGCCGCGCAAGGACGGCACCCGGACCCTGCTGGTGCCCAACATCAAGGGCTCCGACGAGATGGACTTCAAGCAGTTCTGGCTTGCTTACGAGGACGTGGTCCGGCGGGTCCGAGCGGGCGAGATCACACCGGAGGACTTCGCAGGTACCACCGCCACGCTCACCAATCCCGGCACGGTCGGCACCGTGCAGTCGGTGCCGCGCCTGATGCCCGACCAGGGAGCGATCATCGGCGTGGGCGCCATCCATTACCCGCCCGAATACGAGGGCTCCGACCCGGCGTCGCTGGCGCTGAGCGGCATCGGCCGGGTGATCACCCTCACCAGCACCTACGACCACCGGGTGATTCAGGGCGCGGAGAGCGGCGAGTTGCTGCGGCGCATCCACCAGTTCCTGCTCGGCGCCGACGAGTTCTACGACGACATCTTCCGTTCGATGGGCATCCCGTACGTCCCGGCCCGGTGGGCCACCGACAGCAACCCGCCGGCGGGCAGCAGACCGTGGGCCGAGAAGCAAGCGCGCGTCTTCCAGCTCATCAACATGTATCGCACTCGCGGCCACCTGATCGCCGATCTCGACCCGCTGCGAATGAAGCCGCCCGCGATCCACGCCGAGCTGGACCCGCTGACCTACGGGCTGACGATCTGGGACCTGGAGCGGGAGTTCGCCACCGGCGGCCTGGGCGGCCACGAGCGGCTGCAGCTCGGCAAGATCCTCGGAGTGCTGCGCGACGCCTACTGCCGCACCACCGGCCTGGAGTACATGCACATCCAGGAGCCCGACCAGAAGGCCTGGATCCAGGCCCGCGTCGAGGGGGCCAGGGACGCGCTCACCGCAGAGGACAAGCGGCGCATCATGCAGAAGCTGAACGAGGCCGAAGCCTTCGAGACGTTCCTGCACAAGAAGTACCTGGGCCAGAAGCGCTTCTCACTGGAGGGCGCCGAAGGGTTCATCCCGCTGTTCGACGCAGTGCTCAACGCTGCCGCCGACGCCGGGATGCATCAAGCGGTGGTGGGGATGGCGCACCGGGGCCGGCTCAACGTCCTGGCGAACATCGTCCGCAAGGGCTACGCCCAGATCTTCCGGGAGTTCGAGGACAACGTCCAGGTGGACAAGGCGATGGGGTCGGGCGACGTCAAGTACCACCTCGGTGCCGTCGGGACCCACGAGTCGCCTGCGGGCGGGACGATGGTGGTTGAGGTCGTGTCGAACCCGAGCCACCTCGAGGCGGTGGACCCGATTCTCGAGGGCGTGGCGCGGGCCCGGCAGGACCGGCTGGGTGAGGGCTCGGTGGATCTGGTGCTGCCGGTGCTGGTGCACGGCGACGCCGCGTTCGCGGGGCAGGGGGTGGTGGCAGAGACGCTGAACCTCTCGCAGCTCCCCGGCTACCACACCGGCGGGACGATTCACATCGTCATCAACAACCAGGTCGGGTTCACCACCAGCGCCGAGGAGGCCCGATCGAGCTTCTATGCCACCGACGTCGCCCAGGCGATCCAGTCGCCGATCATCCACGTCAACGGTGACGACCCGGAGTCGCTGGTGCGGGCGGCCCGACTGGCGTTTGCGTTCCGACAGGCCTTCCGCAAGGACGTCGTGATCGACATGATCTGCTACCGGCGCTGGGGCCACAACGAGGCCGACGTGCCGTCATTCACGCAGCCGGTGATGTACCGGGCGATCGAGAACCACCGCTCGCCCCGCAAGCTCTACATGGAGCGCCTCGTCAACCGGGGCGAGCTGTCGCTCGACGAGGGCGAGCAGCTTCTCGAAGAGTTCAACCAGCTCCTGTCGGAGGCGTTCGAACAGACCGAGCACCTGGAGCCGGGGCACATCCCCGAGCCGCCCGCCCCCATGCCGGAGAGCCGGTCGACCGCCGTGGGGAAGGAGCGGTTGGATGCCATCGAGGCGGCGCTGGCGAAGCCCCCCGAGGGGTTCATCGTGCATCCGAAGCTGGTCAAGCTGCTCGAAGACCGCCGCGACCTGTACCAGTCGGGGCTCACGGACTGGGCGACGGCCGAAGCCCTGGCCATCGGGTCTCTGGCGCTCGAGGGCCACCCGGTCCGGTTTGCAGGCGAAGACACCCAGCGGGGCACGTTCAGCCACCGCCACGCCGTGCTGGTCGACAACGTCACCGAGCAGGAGTGGATGCCACTGGCCGGCCTGGCCGAGGAGCAAGCGCCGGTGTACTTCGTGGACAGTCTGCTGTCCGAGTTCGCGGCGATGGGATTCGAGTACGGCTACTCGGTGGCCGACCCCGAGACCCTGGTGGCGTGGGAAGCGCAGTTCGGCGACTTCGTGAACGGCGCCCAGGTGATCATCGACCAGTTCCTCGTGGCCGGCGAGGACAAGTGGGGCCAGGAGAGCGGCCTGGTGCTGCTGCTGCCCCACGGCTTCGAGGGCCAGGGCCCCGAGCACTCCAGCGCCCGCATAGAGCGGTTCCTCCAGAACGCCGCCGAGGACAACATGCGCATCGTGGTGCCGACCGCTCCGGCGCAGCACTTCCACGCGCTGCGGCGCCAGATCCACAGCGCGGTCCGCAAGCCGCTGGTGATGTTCACGCCCAAGTCGCTGCTCCGCACCCGAGCGTCGTACAGCGCGGTCGAGGAGCTGCGCGACGGCCGGTTCCGGCCGGTGATCGGCGACGCCGCCGTCACCGCCAACGCCCGGCGGGTGCTGCTGTGCGCGGGGAAGGTGTACTACGACCTGGTCAAGTACCGGGAGGAGACCCACTCCAACGACGTGGCCGTCGTGCGAATCGAGGAGCTGTACCCCTTCCCGATCGCCGGCCTCGAGGAGGCCCTCGCCGCCCATCAGGGCGCCGATCTGATGTGGGTCCAGGAGGAGCCGGACAACATGGGCGCCTGGCGCTACGTCTACTGGCAGCTCCACCACGACCTCGGCTGGGACATCTCCGTCGTCTCGAGAGCCACCACCGCCAGCCCTGCCAGCGGCAGCTACCAGGTCCACGCTCGCGAGCAGCACGAGCTGGTGGCGAAGGCGTTCACCTAGCCGGGCTCGGTCGGGAGCTCCGTCGGATGCGGCCGTGGCCCGCCACAGCTGCGCCTGGTGGTGCGAGGCTGTCCCCCGGTGACCCTGGCCAGGGCAGCGGCCATAGCGCCAGCCAATCGCATGTACTAGATGTTCATTGGATGTTGCTGGTGCCAAATCTCGCACCGGTGCTTCCCGGAAGAGCGGCAAAAAGTGATCTTGACCGCCCGCCCAAAATTCGTTATGCTCTGCCACTGTTGGAACGTTCCAACACCTTCGCCCGGCCCCCAGGTCCGGCGCCCCCAGCCGGCACACAGGCCGCCCGAGCCGAGAGGTACGATGCAGAACACTGCGACGGCGACCAGCACCGAGGCCCACCCTCACTCCCCCGTGATCGTGCTCCCCAAGTTGCGCGCCATGGCACGCCGGGGCCTCCCGCACATCATCGAGGGGACCATCATCCCCCTGCTCGTGTTCTACGCGGTCCTCTGGCTGCTCGACGTATGGTGGGCCGTCATCGGCGCCATGACCTGGGCCTACCTGGCGCTCGCCCGGCGGATGTTCCGCAAGCAGCGGGTTGGCGGCATCCTCCTCATCACCGCCTTGACCCTCACGATCCGGGCAGCGCTCACGTTCATCACCGGCAACGTCAAGCTCTACTTCCTCCAGTCCTCGTTCGCCAAGTTCGCGGTGAGCGGCGCCTTCATCGGCTCCGTGTGGCTGGGCGAGCCGCTCATCAAGCGGATCGCCAAAGATTTCGTGGACCTGCCGCCCGAGCTGGAGAACCACCCTGTGATCAAGCGCTGCTTCGTGCGAATCACGATTCTGTGGGCCGCCGTGCTGCTCGCCCACTCGGCGGTGGCCATCTGGCTGATCCTCAGCCACTCGATCGAGACCTACGTGATCGCCAAGACCTTCGTGACCTGGGCATTCGAGGGCGGCGCCATCCTCGCCTCGCTGGCGATGGCCCGCCGCACGATCAGCCGCCACGGTTTCACGCTCTCGTTCGGCTGAGCCGAACCGCGGCCCCGCTCGGTCCAGCATCCGGATCTCGCTGCCGGCGAACGCCGGCTCGGGCAAGCTCAGGCCACCCGGTCGAACAGCTCCAGATACTCCCGTGCCTGCCGGTCCCAAGACCAGTCGGCCTCCATGCCCCGCCGTTGCATTCCTGCCCACAGGTTGGGAAACGCCGCCCGGTAGCGCATCGCCCTGCGGATGGTCTTCGCGACCTCGGCAGCCACGTAAGGGCGGAACCCGAGGCCGGTGCCGGCGCCGGGGTCCTCGTCGACGTCCACGACGCTGTCGGCGAGGCCTCCGGTGAGGCGCACCACCGGCGGGCATCCGTAACGCATTGCGTAGAGCTGGCCGAGGCCGGATGGCTCGAAGGCAGATGGCATCAGGTAGGCGTCGGCCCCGCCGAAGGTGAGGCGCGCCATCTCGTCGCCGAACTCGAAATGGGCGACCGCGCCGGGGTGGCGTGCCACCCAGGCATCGAGCATCGGATCGAGGTCGCCGTTGCCGACCATCACTAACCGGAAGCCCTCCTCGACCAGGTCGTCGACCACCGGGTCGACGATCGGGAACCCCTTCTGCGCCGAGACGCGGCCGACGTTGCCGAACAGCATGCCGTCATCGAGCCCGGCCCGCTCCAGGAGTTCCGCCCGGGCATCGGCACGTCCGGTGAGGTCATCGGCGGAGTACGGCGCCGGCAGCCGCGGGTCGGCCGCCGGGTCCCAGACGCCGGCGTCGATGCCGTTGAGGATCCCGACCAACGGCGGGGCGAGGGACCGCACCAGCGCTCCGAGCCCGAACGACTCCTCCGCGGTCCCCGCCAGTTCGACGGCGAACGTCGGGCTCACCGTGGTCGCCTGGGCGGCGCCGACGAGGCCCGCCTTGAGGTAGTTGGCTCGCCCGTACCACTCCAAGCTGCCCGTCTCCAGCGCTGTGGCCTCGGGGCCGAGGCCGAGCAGGGCGGCCGTCTCGGCCAGGGGCCCGAGCACGGGGTGGGCAGGGTTGTGGACGGTGAAGACGGCCGGCACCGGGCTGACGAGGGCGACGGCGCCGACATGGGCGTCGTGGAGATGGACGGCGTCGTAGCCGCCGGCGATCGCCGCTACTGCCAGGGAGAACCGGGCCCAGCGCCACCAGGAGTCCTCATGCTCCGAGCCCGGGGTCGGCCCATAGGGTGTCCCCGGCCGGTCGAACGCCTCCGGGTCGTCGACCAGCAGCAGTGGCAGGCCATCCAAGTCGGCGGTGTAGACCGCAGCCGCCGGGCCGGCGGCGGGGCCGCGCACGCCGACATCGGCCACCGCCGGATACCGCGGCAGGACCACGGTGACGTCGGCCGACCGCGCCAGGGCTCGGCTCAATCCGGCGACGGCGTCGCCCAGGCCACCGGTGCGCACCAGCGGGGACAGTTCGGCGGTGGCGACGAGGATCCTCACGATCTCCCTAACTCCGGGCGGGTCGGGCCTGCGCGTCAATCTTCCCCGGCCGTGAGCCGGCGCGCAACCGAAACGCCCCCGACCCGGTTAGCCTCGCGTCGTCGCCTTCTTCCCTATGAACGCCAAGCGCTTGTTGCTCGCCCTGATGCTCCTCGCCGCCGCCGGCTGCGGTCGCGGCCTCGACGACTCGCTGGCCGGTGTGACCACCTCGACGGCGCCGCCGACGACCACCACGACCACGATCGAGGTGGTTGAGGTCACCACTACCACCACCGAGCCGCCGCCCCCGGCAGAGCCCGTCCAGATGTGGATCGCGCCCGCATATGCCGGGGCCGTCACCGCCGCGGCCGACGAGTTCTCCAGCGCTCTGAGCCTCGAGGTGGAGCTGGTGCCGCTCAGCCTCGACGACATCAGGGAAAGGGCCGGCAACGGGTTCGCGGCGTCCGACCCTCCCGACCTCTACATGGGCAGCCACCGCTGGCTCGGCGAGCTGTCGGAGGCCGGCCTCGCGGGATCGACCGGGCTCGGAGCCAGGATCGGCGAGTTCGTGCCGGTGGCGGCGGACGCGCTCCGCTCCGGCGAGGAACTGATGGGCCTGCCGATCGGGATCCGTACCGTGGTGCTGTACCGCAATACCGCACTGGCGCCCGACGAGCCCACCGGCATGTCTCAGATCAAGACCCGGTGCGAAGAGCTGGGCGATGACATCGAGCAGTGCCTCCTGATTCCCACCGACGATGCGCTCGCGTCGCTGCCGTTCCTCACTGCGCACGGCGGCTATGTCTTCGGCCGCGACGACGCCGGCGACTGGGACCCCGCGGATGTCGGCATCGACGGCGCGGCCTCCAAAGAAGGCGCCGCGTACCTCGCCGGGGTGGTGGCCGACGACGTCGTCGACGGCGCGCCCGCCTCCGAGGCCATCGCGGCGTTCGCAGCCGGCAGCGCCCCATACCTGATCGCCGGACCCGAGGCCGCGGCGTCGCTCGGCGGCGTCTCGTGGGCGGCGTCGGCCCTTCCGCTGATGGGCGGCAACCTGCCCGTGCCCGTCGTTGAGGTGCTGGCGATCTACGTGAACCCGGCCGGCGACCAGGCGGAGCCCGCCGGGGTGCTGGTGCGCGACTTTCTCGCCACGGCCTCCTCCATGGACGGCCTGTTCGAGGCCGACGTCCTGGCGCCGGCGTTCGGCGTCACGGCCGACGGACTCCCCGACGACCACCCGGCGCGCCCGTTCCTCGGCTCGGGGGAGAGAGGCGTGCCGTTGCCGGCCCTGCCGGGCGGCGACGAGGCGGTAGCGGCTGTCCGCGAGGCGCTGGCGACGCTGCTGGTTCCTCCGGGGGGCGACGACCCCCAGACGCCGGCCGGTCTTCTCGACGCCGCCGCGGCCACGGCACGCGCCGCGCTGATCGGCTGAGGGCGGCCGCGGTGCCGGTCGCCGCGGGAGCAGGGGCGGAGGTTACGCGAAAGGATCGGCGGGGAGATCGGCGGACCCGGTCCCTGCCGGCGCTGCCGCCGGGGAGGAACCCACGCCGGCGGGCTCGCCCCCGTTCGGAGACCCGAAATCGATGGTCGGGGCGGCGTCCTTCGCCAGCGTCACCCGCTCCTCCTGGACGAGGGCGATGACTTCTTCCCAGTCCCTGGCGAGGGCGCATTTGCCGCAGTAGAACGCGGCATCACGCTTGAGGACCGCCTCGGCGGCGCCACACCTCGAACAGTTCATCGACCCGTTCTCCTTCGGAAGCCGGCACTCCGGTTGTCGGCACGTTCGCGGGTGAACTTGACCGTCGACTCCCGGGGCACCGGGTCTGCGGGCTCAGTCGCCGAAGGCGTCCTCTGCCAGCAGCATCGAGATGTCCATCACCTGGACGGTCTCGGCGCCGAGCTCCTTGACGCCGTCGTCCATCATGATGAAGCAGAACGGGCAGCCGGTGGCGACCCGCTCGGCGCCGGTGGCCACGGCCTCCTGGGAGCGCTCGACGTTGACCCGCTTGCCCGTCTGCTCCTCCATCCACATGCGGGCCCCGCCGCCGCCGCAGCAGAAGGACCGGGTGCCGTTGCGGGGCATCTCCACCAGCTCGCCCACCTGGCCGACCACGTCGCGGGGCGCCACGTACACATCGTTGTGGCGGCCCAGGTAGCAGGGATCGTGGTACGTGACCTTCTTGCCGTTGCCCTTGGGCGTGATCTTGCCCTCGCGCACCAGCTCCATCAGCAACTCGCTGTGATGGACGACTTCGTAGTCGCCTCCGAACTGGGGATACTCGTTGCCGAGCGTGTTGAAGCAGTGCGGGCACTGCGTGACGATCTTGCGGACGCCGAGGTCGTCGAGCGTCTCGATGTTCTGCAGCGCCAGGCCCTGGAACACGTACTCGTTGCCAGACCGGCGGGCCGGGTCGCCGGTGCACAGCTCCTGGGGGCCGAGGATCGCGAAGTCGAGCCCGGCCTCGTGGAGCAGCCTGGCGGTGGAGAGCGTGACCTTGCGGTTGCGTTCGTCGAACGAGCCGGCGCAGCCCACCCAGTACAGGTACTCGGCCGACTCGACGTCCACGCCGAGGATGGGGACGGGGAAGTCGACGCCGTCCCGCCAGTCGGCGCGAGCCTGTTGGCTCATCCCGTAGACGTTCGACGAGTTCTCCAGGCTCAGGTAGGCCTGGCCCAGCTCGCTGGGGAACTCGGCCTCCATCAGCGCCAGGTAGCGGCGCATGTCGAGGATCTTGTCGAGGATCTCGATGTCCACCGGGCAGATCTCGTCGCAGGCCTTGCATGACGTGCACGCCCATATCTCCTCGGGCGTGATCCGCTCGAAGACCAGGTCGGAGGAGACGGTGATGGCCCCGTCGGCGGCGACCGGGGGCGAAACCGGGTCGGTGGCCGTGGCGGCGGCCACCTGCCCGAGCTTGATCACGATCTCGCGGGGATCGAGTGGCTTGCCGGTGGTGTTGGCCGGGCACACCGACGTGCAGCGGCCGCAGATCGTGCAGGCGTCGGTGTCGAAGAGCTGCTTCCAGGTGAACTCGGCGACGTGGGCGGCCCCCACCGATTCCAGGTCTTCGGCCTCCATGAGGTTGGGCACGGGCCGCATGGCGCCCTTGGGACGGTCGCGAGGCGCCAGGAACATATTGGCCGGCGACGTCACCATGTGGCGCAACTTCGTGGTCGGGAGCACCACCAGGAAGGCCGCGAATGCGGCGGCATGGGAGATCCACAGCGCCTGGTGCCAGCCAGAGGCGTCGGCCAGCGGGACCAGGTAGCTGAGCGGGTAGCCGACGAACGACCATATCTCGAAGTCGGGGCGGCCGTCCACTGCGATGCGAGCACCCTCGGTCAGCAGGCCGGTGATGCCGATGACGGCGAGCAGGGCCAGGATCCAGGCGTCCTCGGGCCGGGTCTTGCTCCGGATCCGCCACGGCGGGAAGCCGTAGCGGCGTACCGCCGCCCAGGCGAGGCCGCCCAGGAACACGAGCCCGAACAGGTCCAGGGTGAACGAGTAGCCCTGGTAGACCTCGCCCTCGAGGAACTTCCACCCCGAAGGGAGGAGATTGTCGATCTCCAGGGTGACCGTGCCGGCGAACAGAACGAGGAAGCCCCAATAGATCATCGCGTGCATGACCCCGGCGGAGCGGTCCTCGAGGAGGCTGCGCATCGAGAGGCCCCGCTCGAGTTCCTTGAAGCGCTCCAGCCAGCGTCCGGTGCGAAGCTCGGGCGCTCCGCGCTGCCAGTTCTTCGCCCGCACGGCGAACAGGTAGAACGTCAGGCCCAGGAACGCGGCGATGCCGACGTAGAAGAGCGCCTTGAGGCCCGCCGGGATGTTTCCGAACGTCTTGCGCCCCACGATGAAGTTCTGATCGCCGGACAGCCCGGCCGCCCACCAGGCGACGAGGACCGACAGCGGCGCGACGAACGCCAGGACGAGCAGGACCACGCTGGCTCTGATGCGGGGGCGCTCCATCTTCCTCCCGAGGGCGCGGACGGCGAATGTTACCCGCCGCGCCGCGCCGGCCCCGGGATGCACAGGCGTGCTGTTCGACCTTGGCCGGCGAGACCGGGCTCGAGGAGCGTGGACCCAGGAGTCGCGCCTGGGCCCGCGGATTCGGCAGGGTGTCCCTGGGCAGTGCCAGCGTGATCGGCTACGTCACCTGCGCCGACTGCCGCGGGTGAGGATCACCCTGCGACGAGCACCAGCGGGCAGTCGCGGAACGGGTGGTCCACCACCCGCAGCGCCTGCTCGTAGACCTCGCTGAGCAGGGTCTCGTCGAGGACCTCCCGGGGCGGGCCGTCGGCCCGGATCCGGCCGGCGTGCATCAGCACGATCCGGTCGGCGTAGGCGGCGGCGGCGTTGAGGTCGTGGAGGACGGCGACCACGGCCCGCCCGGCGGCGGCCAGGTCCGCCGCCAGCCTCATCACCAGCTCCTCGTGGCGAACGTCGAGCGCAGTGGTGGGCTCGTCCAGCAGCAGCAGCGGGGTGTCCTGCGCGAGCACCCGGGCGAGCGCGACCCGGGTCTGCTCCCCGCCGGACAGGGTCGCGAACGTTCGTTCCCCGAGGTGCGCGACGGCCGTTCGCTCCAGCGCGGCAGACACCGCGGCCGCGTCGTTCGCCGCCGAGTTCTCGGGATCGCGGCGGTGCGGGAAGCGGCCCATCGCCACGACGGCCTGCGCCGAGAACGGGATGTCGGTCACCTGGTGCTGCGCCAGGACCGCCCGCCGGCGCGCCAGCTCCCCGGGAGCGTGGGCGGCGACCGGCCGCCCCGCCAGCCGCACCTCCCCGGCGCTCGGCGCGAGGTCGCCGGCCAGCAGCCTGACCAGCGTGGTCTTGCCGGCGCCGTTGGGGCCGATCACCGCCACCATCTCACCTCCGGTGGCGCGCAGGTCCACGCCGGCGACCAGCTCGGCGGTCCCGACCCGGTAGCCGAGCCCGGCGGCCTCGAGCAGCGGCGCTGCGTCAGGCATAGCCGGCTCTGTGGATCAGCCAGATGAAGAACGGGCCGCCCACGGCGGCGGTGACCAGGCCCACCGGAATCTCGATCGGAGAGGCCGCGGTGCGGGCGACGAGGTCGGCGATCACGACGAAGAGGGCGCCGGCGAAGACGCTCCCCCACAGCACCTGGCGGTGGACCGGCCCGGCCAGCCGGCGGACGACGTGCGGCACCAGCAGCCCGACGAACCCGACGACGCCGACCGCTCCCACTGTTGCCCCCACCACGGCGCCCACCGCCATCATCATCAGGGTCGTCGTCAGCTCGACGTCGACGCCGAGGTGGCGCGCCTCGGACTCCCCGAGCGCCATGATGTCGAGCGTCCGGGCCGCCGCCAGCAGCGCCACCACACCCGCGGCCACGACGACTGCGGTGGTCCCCAGCGCCCGCCAGGTCGAGCCGGACAGGCTGCCGAGCAGCCAGAACTCGATGGGGGGGACGCGGGTCGAGTCGCCGGAGAACACCACGAACCCGACCCAGGCGCTGATCGCGGCGCCGAGCGCCACGCCGACGAGGATGAACCGGCTCGGTTCGAGCGACGCCGTCCGGCCGAGGCGGCGAACCAGCAGCGCTACCAGCACCCCGGCCGCGATGCCACCCCCGATCGCGCCTCTGGTCTGGCCGGCGACGGCGCCCAGGACCCCACCCAGCGCCGCGCCGGGCCCGATACCGAGCAGCTGAGGGTCGGCGAGCGGGTTCCGGAATGTCCCCTGGAGCACCGCCCCGGTGACGGCCAGGCCGGCCCCGACCGTGGCCCCGAGCAGCACCCGGGGCACCCGGATGTTCCAGACGACGGCATCGGCGGTGAACTCGGGGCCGTCCACCGGCAGGCCGAGCCGGTCGGCGAGGACGCCCGCCACGTCGCCGAAGGGGATCACCACCGCCCCCATCGCCAGGCTGACGACCGCCGCCACCAGGGCGGCGGCCGCCAGCAGCGGAGTCAGGTACCGGCGCCGGGCAGCGAAGGGGTCGGCCGCCCGGTCGCCGCGGCTCACGGCCCGTACAGGTCGTTCACGAACTGCTGTAGAGCCAGACCGACCCGCGGGCCGAGGTTGAAGAAGAACGCCTCGTCGTAGACCAGGAAGCTGCCGTTCTGGGCGGCGGGCGTCTCGGCGACGCCGGGAGTGGCGGCGAACGCCTCGACCCCGCCGAGCGCCTGGACTCCTGCCTCCGGCAGCACGATCACGTCGGGGGCCGCTTGGACCAGCGCCTCCGG
>CAYGCW010000003.1:0-649 GCA_964348465.1 uncultured Acidimicrobiia bacterium
ACTCCGCGGTGCGCATCACCCACCTTCCCACCGGGATCGTGGTCGGCTGCCAGGCCGAGCGCTCACAGATCCAGAACCGGGCCCGGGCGATGGAGCTGCTCGCCGCCCGCCTCGCCGAGCGAGCCCGCCAGGAGCGGCTCGCCGAGATCGAGGAGATCAGGGGGGAGCAATCGGAGGCCGGCTGGGGCCGCCAGATCCGCTCCTACGTCCTCCAGCCGTACCAGCTCGTCAAGGACCTGCGCACCGACGTCGAGGTCGGCAACGTCCAGGGCGTCCTCGACGGGGACCTGGTGCCCTTCGTCGACGCCTACCTCCAGTGGCGGAGGGCCCGGCTCGGGTGAGCCGGCGATGGCAATACTCATCACTAAGACGGGGCACTGGTAACATCCCCGCAGCGCGGCGGGCGGATGGGGGAGTGAGCAAGGAACTCACCCGCGACCATCCTCTGCCAGCCGACGCCGAGGTTCCCATGACCAGGCTCGAAACAACCGACACTGGGCCGACGACGCGCCCGATGACCAGCGCATGATCCGCCTCCAGAACGTCTCCAAGGTGTACGACCGCGGGGTGGTGGCGGTCCGCGACGTCTCGCTCGACATCCAGAAGGGCGAGTTCGTGTTCCTGGTCGGGCCTTCCGGCTCCGGGAAGT
>CAYGCW010000003.1:675-14047 GCA_964348465.1 uncultured Acidimicrobiia bacterium
ATCATTCGCCTCATGCTCCGCGAGGAGCGGCCCACCCGCGGCGAGCTTTGGGTTGCCGGCAAGCACGCCTCCCGTCTGCCGGACTGGAAGGTCCCCACGCTGCGCCGCCGCATCGGCACGGTCTTCCAGGACTTCAAGCTGTTGCCTCGCAAGACCGTCTTCGAGAACGTGGCGTTCGCCCTCGAGGTGATCGGCCGGCCCCGTCACGTCATCAACACCCAGGTGCCTCAGGTGCTGAAGCTGGTGGGGCTCTCCGCCAAGGCCGACCGGCTCCCGACGCAGCTCTCCGGCGGCGAGCAGCAGCGAGTCTCCATCGCCAGGGCGTTCGTCAACCGGCCCTTGATCCTCCTCGCCGACGAGCCCACCGGGAACCTCGATCCGGCGACGTCGGTCGGCATCATGCGGATCCTGGACCGCATCAACCGCACCGGCACCACCGTCGTCATGGCGACGCACGACCACGCCATCGTCGACGCCATGCGGCGGCGGGTCATTCAACTCGACCGCGGGCGCGTCGTACGCGACCAGACGCGCGGCGTATACGAGGCCCGTCGCAGCGGCGAGCAGCCTCCGGTCGCGGCGCCGCCCGACGCGTCCCAGGTGACCGCCGAGATGCCGGTCGTGCCTCCGGCCGCGCCCGTCGCACCGCCCGGCGAGGCCGGGCCCGCCGCGCCCGACGCGGCTCCGGCCGAGGCAGCCGCGCCCGGCGCCGGTGAAGGCCAGGTGGCGCCATGATGCGGGCCCGCTACCTGCTCAGAGAGGCGTTCGTCAACCTCTCCCGCAACGCCCTGGTGGTGCTGGGTGCGATCCTCGCCGCGTTCCTCTCGCTCTCCCTCACGCTGAGCGCGGTGGTGCTCAGCGAGGTGGTGCGCTCCAACACGTCGCGCTGGGAGGACGGCGTCCGCCTCGTCGCGTTCCTGCAGCCGGAGCTGTCGTTCTCCGCGGTGGCGGCGCTCACGGACTCGGTACAGGACTGGGACGGCGTGGGCGAGGTCATCTACTTCTCGAAGTCGGACGCCTTCGAGGAAGCCAAGGACCTGTTCCGGGACGACCCGGCGCTGCTGGAAGTGATCGAAGAGGACCCCACGGTGCTGCCGGCGTCGCTGCGCATCAAGCCGGACGACACCGAGAACTACACCGCCCTCGCCGACCGCTTGTCGGCCACGCCCGGGGTGATGCAGGTGCAGCGCGGCGACGACGCCATCGAACGGGTGCGCGACCTGAAGAACCTGCTCACGACCGGCACCGGCGTCGCCGCCATCGTCCTCGCCGGGGCTGCGGTGATGATGATCGCCAACACCATCCGCATGGCGATCTACTCGCGGCGCGAGGAGATCGGCATCATGAAGCTGGTCGGCGCCGGCAACTGGTTCGTCCGGATCCCGTTCCTGCTGGAAGGCATGATCGAAGGCCTGGTCGGGGCCCTGCTGGCCGTGGGCGTGATGTTCGGCCTCTACCGCATGTCCCTCGACTGGCAGGACCAGCTCCCGAGCTGGGTCGACCCCCAGGTCCCGCTCGAGTTCCTCGTGCGCTGGAGCGTTCTCACGCTGATCGGCGGCATCGTGGTGGGCGTCGTCGGCAGCGGGATCGCCCTCCGCCGCTTCCTGCGGGAGTAGCGGGTGCGGCGCCTCGCCGTGCTCTTGGCACTCGCCCTGTTCGTGACGGGCACCTATCCGGTGCTCGCCGACGAGCTGCAGGACGAGCTCGCCGAGACGGCGCGTGAGATCGAAGCAGTCAAGCGCCAGATCGGCGCTGCCGCCACCGAGCGTACGGCCCTCGCCGAGCAGGTCCTCGCCACCGACGCCGCGCTCGGTGAGGTCGTTGCCGAGCTGCGCGTGGCCGAGGCGGATCTTGCCGCCGTCGAGAAGGAAGTCGAGACGGCCGCGAACCGGCTCGATGTCACGAGGGCCGAGCTTGCCGACCACTACCGCGCCCTGGAGCTGACGCGCATCGACCTTCAAGAAACTCGTGCCAAGGCCCGCCGGCGGGCCCTGCAGATCTACATGGGCGGCGGCGGGCGCGATGTGCAGTCCGTCATCTTCTCGGCGGACGAGGTGACGACCATGGCGGTCGGCCTCGAGTACGCGTCGAAGATCGCGGCCGCCACCGACGTCATCGTCAAACGCCTCGAGTCACTCGAGATCCAGGTCGGCCGGCAGGCCGAGAAGATCGCGGAGGAAGAGCAGCAGCTTGCCGACGAGGTCGACCGCCTGGAAGAGCAGCGGGGCCTCCTGGCCGCCCTGGCCGAGGAGGTGGCCGCCGCCAAGGCCGCCGTGGAGCGCAAGCTGGCGGAGCAGCGCGCGCAGCTCGACCAGGTGCGCCACGAGGTCGAGCACTTCGAGAAGGAGCTGGAGGGCCTCGAGCGCGAGCAGAAGCGCATCGAAGAGCTGATCCGGCGCGAGCAGGAGCGGGGCACGCCGGCCCCGTCGGGCATCTTCGTGCGTCCGGTGCCGGGCCGGATCACCTCGGGCTTCGGATACCGCATCCACCCGATCCTCGGTACCCGCCGCCTGCACACCGGCATCGACATGGGCGGCGGTTACGGCACCCCGATCAAGGCGGCGGCCGCCGGCCGGGTGATCCTGGCGGCGTACTACGGCGGCTACGGCAACGCGATCATCCTCGACCACGGCGGCGGCATCACCACTCTCTACGCCCACCAGAGCCGGCTCGCCGTCTCCAAGGGCTCACGGGTCGACGCCGGCCAGACGATCGGCTACGTCGGCAGCACCGGGCTCTCCACGGGTCCCCACCTGCACTTCGAGGTCCGCAAGAACGGCACCCCGGTCAACCCGGCGCCCTACCTCTGAGGGGTGCGCCGTGAGCCGCAAGGTCGTCACCACCAACCGAAGGGCCCGTCACGACTACGAGATCGTCGACACGTTCGAGGCCGGGATCGCGCTGGTGGGGTCGGAGGTGAAGAGCTTGCGGGCCGGGAACGTCAACCTCAAGGACGCCTACGCCGAAGTCAGGCGCGGCGAACTGTGGCTGGAGAACGCCCACATCGCGCCGTACTCGTACGCCCGCGACGGAGGGCACGACCCGGAGCGGCCCCGCAAACTGCTCATGCACCGCAGGGAGATCGACCGCATCGCGGCTGCCATCGCCGAGAAGGGGCTGACGCTGGTGCCGCTGTCGGTGTACTTCAGGGAGGGGAAAGCCAAAGTGGAGCTTGCTCTCGCCCGCGGGCGACGCCGGTACGACAAGCGCCAGGCGATCCGCAAGCGGGAGCAAGACCGGGAGATCGCCCGCGCCGAGGCCCGCCGCCGCCGCAGCTGACCGGCAGGGTCAGCCGGCGGCGAGCGCGTCGAGTTGCGTGAACAGGTCCACGAACTGCCCCGGGCCCAACAGGCCTGCCACCCGGCCGACGACCGCGCCGTCGGGTCCCGTGAACACCCAGAACGGGAAGGCATTCACCCCGAGCTGGGCGGCCAGCGCTCCCGAGCTGTCCACGAGCACGGGGAACGTGAAGCCGCTCTCGTCGAGATACGGGAACAGCGGATTGCCGGCGCTGGGGTCGATGGCGGTCGTGATGGAGATCAGGTCCATGTTCTCGAACGCGTCGGCGTTTGCCTCGTGCCACGCGTCCACCTCCGGCAGCTCCTCCTGGCAGTAGGGGCACCAGTGCGCCCACACCAGAATGGCCCGGGCCTTGCCGTCGGCGAGGTCGTAGAGGACGTCCTGACCCCCGTAGTACTCCAAGCCTCCCAGCTCAGAGATGACGGTGCCGATGGCGGGGTCCGCCCCTACGTTGCCGTCGAAGCGGGGCAACGCCGGGCCATCCACCTCCAAGGCAGGCGCGGGAGACGCCGCCACCTCGCTCTCGACGGACGCGCCCGGGCCCGACGAAACGGGCTGGAGGCCGGACAGCGCCTCGAGGGCGTCGATGCGGTCACCGACCGATCCGACTCCGGCCTCCACGTCGCCCAGTGCCCCTTGCACGTCGCCGACACCGCGCTCGACAACCGAGAGGCGGTCGCCCACGGCGCCGAACTCTGCCCGCAGGGATGTCAGCTCCCGGTTGGTGTCGAGCAGCGTGAACACGAGAAACGCCTGCGCGATCACGATCCCGATCGCCACGACGACGGCGATCCACGCCAGCGCCCTGCGGTCGCGCCGTGCCTCGTCGGCGGTCCGCGCCGGAAAGGCGGGAGGCGCGGCGTCCGCCGCTCGATCTGCCTCTCCGGGGGCGGCCTGGTCGGCTTCCACCGCGGCGCCTTCGTCTTCGGCCATTTGCGTGCTCCCGGTTCCCGGGGACGCTATCACGACGAGTACGGTGCGGAGCCGGGTGCGGAATTTCCGGGCCGGCCGGCCGTTACAATGTAGGCGTCACGCAGAACGGGGGTGACAGGTTTCGACTTTGAGGATCGAAGCGACGGAAGCGAGCCGAGGAACCCCGGAGTCCTCGTTAAATGGCCGGGAACCCAAATAGATGCCAACGACGAATTGGCTCTGGCTGCGTAAGTAACGCAACCCGTCCGCCCCGGAGGATGCCTGCTCCGCCGGGACCGGGCGACGCAAATGCAGGATGCCCCCGCCGGGGTTCCGGGACCGGCGGGTCAAGCACAACTCCGGATAGGCCGCAGGGAAACTCGCCGATAGAGTCCCGGCGGCCGAAACCTCCCTATCGGCTGCGCTCGGAGATGCCGTAGCGGAGACCTCAGAGGACCGGGGTTCGATTCCCCGCACCTCCACTTCCCCGGGGCCGTGCGTCGTGCCCGGCCCCAGCCACAGACGACATCGAGCCGCCGGCGGCCCGGCGCGTCGCGCTGAACGATGTTCTGAGGTGTGCCCGCTAGGTTCCGGGCGTGGCCATCGATCGCGGCCGGCAAATCCGGGGGCAGCTCCTCGAGGAGCTGTACGGGCGCGCAACGGCAGGGCGTGTCGCCGCCGACCTCGAGGCGCTGCTCGACCGCCACGGGCGGAGGCCGCCGTCCGGCCGCCCGGCCTGGGACGCTTCCGACGCCTGGCTGATCACCTACGCCGACCAGTTCCAGGCGCCGGGGGAGCGGCCCCTCCAGACACTCGATCGCTTCATCGGCACCCACCTCGAGCCGGAGATCAACGGCGTCCACGTGCTGCCGTTCTACCCGTGGACGTCGGACGACGGCTTCAGCGTGACCGACTACCTCGCCGTCGACCCCGGCCTGGGCACCTGGGAGGACATCGCGCGCCTCGCCTCGGCGCGGCGACTGATGGTCGACGCGGTCGTCAACCACATGTCGGTGAGCAGCTCGTGGTTCCGTGGCTTCCTCGCCGGAGACCCGGAGTTCGCGGGGTTCTTCCGCACCGCCGACCCCGCCGCCGACCTGTCCGCCACGACCCGTCCGCGTACGTCGCCGCTCTTGCACCCTTTCGAAGGGACCCGCGGGACCCGCTGGGTCTGGACGACGTTCTCGGCGGACCAGGTCGATCTCGATTACGCCAACCCCGCGGTCCTGCTGCGGGTCGTCGACGTGCTGCTCACCTACGCCTCCCGCGGCGCCGGAATCATCCGGCTGGACGCCATCGCCTTCCTGTGGAAGGTCGAAGGCACCACGTCCCTCCACCTCCCCCAGACGCACACGGCCGTCCAACTGATGCGGGCCGCGCTCGACGCCTGTTACCCCGACGTGCTGCTGATCACGGAGACGAACGTGCCGCATGAGGAGAACATCTCCTACTTCGGAGTGGGGGGCGCACGGGAAGCGCAGGCCGTGTACCAGTTTCCGCTGGCGCCGCTCACCCTGCATGCGATCCTCACGGGTGACGCAAGCGTCCTGGCCCGGTGGGCCGCCGGCCTCGGCGCCGGCCGCGCCGGGACCACGTTCTTCAACTTCCTGGCCTCCCACGACGGCGTCGGCGTACGGCCCGTCGAGGGCCTGCTTGCTCCTGCCGAGATCGCGCTTCTCGCAGAGCGGTCGGTCGCGGCCGGCGGCCAGGTGGGCCTGCGCGCGCTCCCCGACGGATCGGAGACTCCCTACGAGCTCAACAGCACGTGGTTCGACCTCGTCGGCGCCGGCCACGACGAGGGCGACGCGATCGCCCGCCACCTGGCAACGCACGCGGTGATGCTCGCGCTGCGCGGCATTCCCGGGCTCTACGTCCACTCCCTGTTCGGGACCTCCAACGATCAGGAGGGCTACGCCGCCACCGGCATCAAGCGGCGCCTCAACCGGCGCAAGTTCAGCGCCGTCGACGATCTGGAGGCACGCCTCGCGGATCGCACCGATCGGGCCCGCCGGGTGTGGGACGGCATGCGGGTGATGCTGGCCGCGCGGCGCGTCCATCCGGCGTTCGACCCGGAGTCGGCTCAGCGCGTCCTCGACGGGCCGCCGGGCGTGCTGGCCATCGAGCGAGAGGCGGGAGACGGCGGCCGTGCTCGCGTGCTCGTCAACCTACGGGGAGTCCCCGCCGCCGTGGGCGCCCTCGCAGGGCCGGGTTGGCGCCCGCTGACTCGGGACCGCGGCCTGCCCGACGTCCTGGGACCCTGGCAGCACTCCTGGCTGTCCGACTCCTGGTGACGGTGGCGTCCGGCGCCTCCCGATTGCTAAGGTCGGGTGACCCGCCGCATCGGCGGGATACGAAGAAGACGCACACGGATACGCCTCGAGTCCGGTCGGCACAGGACGGTGCGACCCCCAGCGTCGAACGGCTGTGAGGCCTGGAGGAAGGGGACCTCTATGCGCCTGCTGCGACCGATCTTCCTGCTTTCGATGACCCTGGCGATGGTGGCCGCCGCCTGCGGCGACACGACGGAGGTGACCGTGACCTCGGTTGTCGAGCGGCCCGGCGAGACCGTGGTCGTGACCAGCGTCGTACCGGGAGACACGGTGACCGTCACGAGCGTCGTCACGTCGGTCGTCGTCCAGCCCGGAACCCGGATCAAGTTCTGGTCCACCGAGACCCAGCCCGAGCGGCTCGAGATCACCAAGGGGATCATCCAGCGATTCACAGACGCTACCGGCATCGAGGTCGACCTCACCGCGGCCGACGAGGATCAGCTCCCCGAGCTGATGATCACCAACGCGGCGTCGGGCACCCTGCCGGACGTGGTGTTCCACCCGATCGACTTCACCGCCGGCTGGGCGGCCCAGGGCCTGCTCAACACCGAGGCCTCGGCTGCGGTCGTCGCCGACCTCGGCCCCGAGACCTTCAGCCAGGGCGCACTGCAGCTGGCGACGGTGGACGGCAACGTCGCCGCCGTGCCCTCGGACGGATGGGGCCAGTTGCTCGTCTACCGGAAGGATCTCTTCGACGCAGCCGGCCTCGACACGCCCGACACGTTCGACAAGATCCGGGCGGCCGCCGATGCGCTGCACGACCCGGGCAACGACTTCTTCGGCATCACGGCGGCCACCGACGGCGGCGCGGTGTTCACCCAACAGACGTACGAGCACTTCGCGCTCGCCAACGGCTGCCAGCTCACCGACGACGCCGGCAATGTGACGCTCGACAGCGCCAACTGCACGGAGGCCGTGGAGTTCTTCACCGACATGATGACGAACTACAGCCCGGGCGGCATCCAGGACGTCGTGAGCACGCGCGCTACCTACTTCGCAGGGCAGGCGGGCATGATCGTGTGGTCGCCGTTCATCCTCGACGAGATGGCCGGGCTACGCGACGCGGCCTTCCCGGCCTGTGCGGAGTGCGCCGACGATCCGGCCTTCCTGGCGAAGAACAGTGGCATCGTGCCGTCGTTCAGCGGCCCGAGCGGGGCGCCCGCCCAGTACGGGCAGATCTCGCTGATGGGCATCGGGACCACCGGCGACGCCGACCGGACGGCGGCCGCCCAGGAGTTCGTGAAGTTCTGGCTGTCGGACGGCTACCTCGACTGGCTGTCCGTGTCGCCTGAGGGCAAGCTGCCGATGCGGCGGGGCACGGCCGACAACCCGACCGAGTACCGGGACGGCTGGAAGACGCTCCAGACCGGCGTCGACCGCAAGGCGGCGCTGACCGACTTCTACCCGGCGGACATCATCGACACGCTGGTCGAAGGAACGAACAACTTCGACCGGTGGGGCTTCGCCCAGGGGCAGGGCCCGCTGGTGTCGGCGATCTACACGTCGCTGCCGATTCCCATCGGCCTGCGCGACGTGCTCGACGGCACGAGCGTCGCCGATGCGGTCGCCGAGATGCAGGCGGCGGTCGAAGAAGAGAAGTCGCTGCTGGAGGAGTAGCGGCGCGGGAATGGTGTAGGGGGGCCGGCGGCGGCCCGGCCCCCCAGCGCACCATCGGAGGTACCCATCACCACGGTCGAAGACGCGAGGGCCAAGGCGCAGTCCGGCCGCAAGTCCGGGCTGAAACGGCGCGAGGCGCGGCTCGCGTACGTGTTGATCCTGCCGGCGAGCCTGATCGTGTCCGCCTTCGTCTTCTTCCCGGTGCTGTGGAACATCGCGTTGAGCCTGCAGCGCATCCGGCTGATCGACCTCCAGACGGTCAACCTCTTCGACTTCGAGGCGACGCTCCGCAACTTCGACCGGGTCATCGGGTCGCGGGACTTCTGGGAGGTGATCCGCACCACCATCATCTACACGATCGGCGGGACCGTCCTGTCGCTCGCCATGGGTTTGTGGGCGGCGCTCGTGCTCCAGAAGGCGTTCCTCGGCCGCTCTGCGGTGCGCGGGCTCATGCTTTTCCCCTACGTGGCGCCCGTGATCGCGGTGACGTTCGTCTGGACGATCATGCTGAATCCGACCTTCGGGATCGTCAACGAAGGCATCGGCGCCCTGGGTTTCCAGCAGATCGACTTCCTCGGGCGGCGCTCCGCCGAGCTGAACTTCGGCCTCTTCTCCCTCGAGATCCCGCTGGCACTGACGACCGTGACGCTCTTCGAGGCGTGGCGCTACTTCCCGTTCGCGTTCCTGTTCATACTCGCCCGCCTCCAGGCACTGCCGAAGGATCTCGACGAGGCGGCCCAGGTCGACGGCGCCACGCTCTCGCAGCGCTTCCTCTACGTGACCCTGCCGCAGCTGCGCGGCGTGCTGTCGGTGCTGTTCTTGCTGCGCTTCATCTGGACGTTCAACAAGTTCGACGACGTCTTCTTGCTCACGGGCGGGGCGGCCGGGACGAAGGTGATCACGGTGGACATCATCGAGTGGCTGCGGGGGCGGGCCGACGTCGGGGCCGCCGCGGCGCTGGGGCTGATCCTGGCCGCCACCCTGCTGGTGCTCGTCTCGATCTACTTCAAGTGGTTCTACGAGGAGGAGGCGGCATGACCCGTGCCGAATTCGAGCAACGCCTCTTCGGGTTCCTGAAGTGGGTGAGCGTGGCCTTCTTCCTCGTGATCTGCGTCTTCCCCCTCGTCTACATGGTCGGGCTGTCGTTCAAACCCGTCGAGAAGCTGCTCCAGAACCCGGCCGGCTTCCTGCCCACCTGGGACGAGCTGACCAGCCTGGACACGTACCGGGCCGTGCTGCGACCGCGCAGCGAGGGCGGCCAGGGACTGATGGTGTACATCCGCAACAGCGCGATCGTCAGCCTCGTCACCGTCGTGGTGACGACCACGCTGGGCGTGCTCGGCGCCTACGCGGCGGCCCGCCTGGACTTCCGCGGCCGGCGGCCGTTCAGCCTCGGCATCATCCTGGTGTACCTGTTCCCTGCCGTCGTGGTGGCCATTCCGCTCTTCGTGCTCTTCTCGAAGGCCGGGCGCCGCGACCTCATCGGCCTGATGGTGGTGTACGTGGCGCAGACGGTGCCGGTTGCTCTCTACATGCTGCGCTCGTACTTCGCCTCGATCCCGGTCTCGCTCGAGGAGGCGGGGCTCATCGACGGGCTCTCGCATTGGGGGGTGATGCGCCGTATCACGCTGCCGCTGTCGGCGCCGGCGATCGCGGCAGTGGCGCTGTTCGTGTTCATGATCGCCTGGAACGAGTTCCTCTACGCGCTGCTGTTCGTGCTCGACACGCCGGACAACTGGACGCTGTCGCTGGGCGTGCAGCAGCTCGACACGACCGAGGTGCCGAAGACGCTGCTGATGGCCGGGTCCGTGATCATCACCATCCCCGTCATCGTGCTGTTCTTCGCCGCGGAACGATTCCTCACCGAAGGGCTCACGGCAGGCGGCGTCAAGGGGTGACGACGCTCGGCTTCGTGTCGACCCGGTTCGCCGGGCTCGACGGGGTCACGCTCGAAGCAGCCAAGCTGGCGGAGGTGGCGGAGCGCGCCGGCCACGACGTGGTGTGGTTCGCCGGCGAGCTGGGGCCCGAGTTCCGGCCCGGGGTCGAGTGCCCATCCGCCCACTTCGAGACGCCGGCGGCCATGGAGATGACTGCGGCGTTCTTCGGCGAGGCGCCCTGGACGGCGGAGCACGCCGATCGGCTGGAGACGGAGGCGGCCGCTCTCGAGGAGCAGATCGATTCGTTCGTGCGCGAGCACGGCGTCGAGGTCGTCGTGCCCCAGAACGCGCTCGCCATCCCCCTCCAGCTCCCGCTCGGCCTGGCCGTCGGCCGCTACCTCCGGCGCACCGGCCTGCGGGCGATCGCACATCATCACGACTTCGCCTGGGAGCGGGAGCGCTATGCGCGGCCGGCCGATCCGGGCCTGATCGACGAGGCCTTCCCTCCGACGATGCCGAACCTCGCCCACATGGTCATCAACCAGGACGCCGGTGAGGAGCTGGCCCGGCGCACCGGGGGGCGGTCGACGCTGCTGCCGAACGTCATGGACTTCGAGACCGGTCCGCTTCGGTCCGGGGATCCCGCCCGGTTCCGCGCCCATGCCGGCCTCGACGAGGACGACGTGGTGCTCCTGCAGCCGACCCGGTTGATCAGACGGAAGGGGATCGAGCTGACGATCGACCTCGCCGCCCGTCTCGCCGACCCGGCCGTGCGCGTGGTGGCCACTCACCCGGGCGACGTCGACGCCGGCTACTGGGCCGAGCTCACGGGCATGGCCGCAACGCGCCGCGTGGACATGCGACTGGCGCCGGTCGGCGACGGCCCCGGCGTCGATCTCGCCGATGCGTACGCGGCTGCGGACCTCGTGTGCTACCCGAGCCTCTACGAGGGCTTCGGCAACGCCCTCCTCGAAGCGTTCTTCTACCGGCGGCCCGTGCTCGTCAACCGCTACCCGGTGTACGTCAGGGACATCGCCCCGACGGGGGTGCGCTGCGCGGAGATCGACGGTGAGCTCACCGAGGCGGCGTTGGCGGCGGTCACCGGGCTGCTGGCCGACCCGGCGGCGGCCGATGCCATGACGGCGGCCAACTACGAAGCCGGCCGCCGTCACTTCTCCTACGCCGTGGTCCGGCGGCGATTCCTGCCCCTACTCTCCGGGTGATCCACCGCTCAGGCCGCCTGCGGGGTGCGCCGCTTACGCGCGGCCACCAGGCCGGCCGCTGCGGTCGCAGCCGCTGCGAGGATCCCGGCTGCGACCAGCAGGCCGTCGAAGCCGTCACCGGGGGGCGGCGCGATCACGCGGGCGTCGGCAGGGCGAAACGCCTCGAGGTCCGCCGTGTACAGCTGCGTGAGCGTGCAGCCGTCGTCGGCGAACTGCTCCCCGGCCATGCGCCGGGGCACGAACAGGTACCGCGCCCCTTTCTCATAGGTCCGGTCCACCGAAGTGAACATCCCGGGTTCGATCTGTTCGGCGCCCCGCACGACGGCGGTGGCGCCGACGTCGCCCTTCCAGACCTCGTCGACGGCGACCCTGGCCAGCCGGTCGTCGCCCTCGAGGGCGACGACGGTGCCGGTGAAGACGGCGGGCGCGTCGGCGATGGCCTGTTCGATGGCCGGGAGCGGTGCGCACGAGGCGAGCGCGATGCCGGGCACCCACAGCGCCGAGCCGGCGGTGGCGGTAAAGGCCACGGCCAGGACCGTGCGCCGCAGCGAATGCGTTGACATGATGATCCTCCCTCGACTTCGATGAGGTGATGCCGGTGAGACGAGTCCGGCGCCTGACGCGGTTCCTGTTCTCGAGCGGCCCGCGCGCCGGCCCGGCCGGGTCGAACCTCGCCGCGCCTCAGCTACCCGGGGCGAAAGCCCAGAGATCGGCGACTTCGCCGGCGGGGCCCTGGCCACCGAACACGTACACCTCGCCCGACTCGGGATCGGTGGCGGCCGCGTGGGACTCCCTCGGAGCCGGGGACGCCGCCGGTGCGAGAAGCGTCCAGGCCGAGTCGGCCGGCGTGTAGCGCCACGTGTCGGCGGTCTCGCCGTCGGCCCCGATGCCGCCGAACAGCAGGATCCCGCCGGGGACCGCGGCCGTGGCCGGGAACTTGCGCGGGCTCGGACCGGACGCCGCCTCCGTCCAGCCGCCCGCGGCGAGCACCCAGGTATCGCCCAGGAACGGCTGGTCGTCGTCCTGGCCTCCGAACATCACCAGCGACGCCGACGCTGCCTCGTAGCTGCAGGCGTGCAGGCAGCGGGCACCGGGCAGTGCGCCGTCGGGGGTGACGTCGGTCCAGCTCGCCGCGGCGAGCGAGAACGCCCAGGTGTCGTCGAACCGGCCGCTGTCGGTGAAGCCGTGTGTGATCAGGAAGCGGTCGCCTGCGGGGTCGTAGCCGGCGCACGAGCCGTAGCGGTCGGCCGGCCCGGCGCCATCGGGCGCGAGCTCCTCCCAGGCGCCGGCCGCGGGGTCATACGCCCAGACGTCGGAGAAGAAGTCGCCGAACCCCGCCCCTTCGCCCGAGAAGATCACGAAGCGGTTGCGACGGGTGTCCCATATCGCGGTGTGCGAGAAGCGCGGCTCCGGCGCCGGCCCGTCCGGTGTCAGCTCCGTCCAGGCCATCGCGTCGAGGTCGAACCGCCAGAGGTCGGCCCGGGACGAGCCCCCGGTGCGCCCGCCGTGGAGGTAGAGGGCCCGGGCGCCGGGATCGAACGCCATGACCGGGTTGCTGCGCGGCTCGGGTCCCGAGTCTCCGGCGTCCACCAGGCGCCACTCCGGCGGCGCGGCAACGGTCGTGGGGGGCGAGGTCGGGGGCGGCGACGTGGTCGTCGTGGTGGGTGCGGGGACAGTCGTGGTCGTGACCACCGCCGGAGGCGAGGTGGTGGCCGGCGCCGCCGTCGTAGCCGGAGCGGGCGGCGGGGACGTAGGCGCAGTCGTCGCCGGCTCGCCGGTGTCGCCGCACGCGGTGGCGATCAGCAGGAGCGCCGCCATCGTCAGCCAGGCACGCGGTCGCATGGCTGCCAACCTACCCGCGCCCCAGGTTCGCGTGTGCTCAGACGGTCCGTGCCGACACCCGGACCTCGACGAGCGATGGTCCGCCGTCCACCTGCAGCGCGGCCTCCAAGGCAGGCTGCAGGTCGTCGGGATGATCGGCGCGGAACCCCCGTCCCCCGCAGATGCGGGCAAACTCGGCGAAGTCGGGATTGTGGAGGCTGGTCTGCCACACCTCCCGCAGCGCCCCGATCTGCTCCCTGCTGATCTTGCCCAGCTCGTCGTTGTTGAGCAG
>CAYGCW010000003.1:14063-25779 GCA_964348465.1 uncultured Acidimicrobiia bacterium
CACGTGGGTGATGTTCATCCCGTACTTGACGGCTGTCGTGAACTCCGCGAGAAACTGCCCGAATCCGCCGTCGCCGGAGATCGACATCACCTTGCGGCGGCCGCCCACCGCGGCCCAGGCCCCGAGTGCCGCCGGGAACGCGAAGCCGATCGACCCCAGGTAGCCGGACATGAGCACGTCCTGGCTGCCGGTGCATTCGAAGTAGTGCCCGAAGGCGTAGGTGTTGTTGCCGACGTCGACCGGGATCACGGCGTCCAGCGGAGCAGCCCCCGTGAGGGCGGAGAAGAGGCGGGCCGGATGCATCCCGCCTTGCGGGTCGACGATGCCGGCCCGGCGCTCCTTCTCGGCTCGCCAGCGGCGCCACCGGCGGGCGATGTCCTCGCGTTGCCCGGGCCGTTCGGCGGCGGCCAGCCGCTCCCGGAGCAGGGCCAGCGTCGTCCCGATCTCACCCCACAGCGGCACGTCCACCGGGTGGAACTTGCCGAGCATCATGCGGTCGAAGTCCACCTGGATGGTCGGCTTCTTCTGAGAGATGCCCGTGTGGTTGGAGAACGAGGCACCCAGCACCAGCAGGGCGTCGCTGCGCCCCATCACCGCCGAGCCCACCGGCGTGCCCGACCGCCCCAGTACCGATGCCGCCAGCGGGTGGGAGTCGGCGACGAGTCCCTTTGCCTTGAACGTGGTGATGACCGGGGCGTCGACATGCTCGGCGAGGGCGATCACCTCGTCCCGGAACGGCCGGGCGCCGTTGCCGCAGATGATCACCGGCCGCTCGGCATCCGCGAGCAGCTTGACCGCCCGATCGAGCTCGGCCGCCGGCGGGGTGATGTCGGGCGGCGCCACTCGGCCGGAGCGGGGGCGGGGCGGCGCCACGTTGAGGCCGGGCAGGTTCTGCGTGTCGTCGGGGAAGATGAGATGGGCGACGTCGCGGTTGACGACCGCGTGCTTGAGGGCGAGCGCCATCAGCTCGGAGGCGTTCTCGCGGCGCAAGACCGTCTGGCTCCATCCGGCGACGGCAGCGAACGCCTCGGCCGTGGGGATCTCCTGGAAGGCTCCGGGGCCGAGCACCTGGGTGTCGACCTGGCCGGTGAGCGCCAGGATGGGGACCCGGTCGACCTTGGCGTCCCACAGCCCGGTGAGCAGGTTGGTGGCGCCGGGGCCGGCGATCGAGAAGCACGCGGCCGGGCGGCCGGTGAGCTTGGCGTACCCGGAGGCGGCGAAGGCGGCGGCGCCTTCGTGGCGGATGCCGTAGTAGCGGAGCCGGTTTCCGGCCTCGGCCTTGCGCAGGGCGTCCGCCAGCCCGAGGTTCGAGTGGCCGACCATCCCGAAGACCGCATCGACGCCCCAGTCCACCATGACGTCGACCATCTGGTCCATGATCGACGGCTCCTCCTCGAGCACGGGCAACTCGACGTAGAGCCCGTCGTCCCGCTCTTCGATGGGATAGGCGGTGGCCACGTCGTCGTAGCCGCCCGGGGGCTGACCGGTCCGCGGGTGGTACTCGTAGCCGTGCCATGGGCAGATGACACACCCGTGCTCGATCTGGCCGTCACCGAGGGGCCCGCCCTGGTGGGGGCAGTGGTTGTCGAGCACGCCGTAGCCCTCCGCCGTTCTGGTGACGCAGAGGGCCCGGCCGCCGGCGACGACCGTGGTGACCGTGTCGACGTCCATCGGGCCCGGGTCGATCCGGTGCCACTCGGTGCGAGCTTGGTACTCAGTTGTCTCCGGCATCGTTGCCCTCCCGTTTCCGGCGACGTTATCAGCGCCCGCGGGTGGGGACCGCGCCGGCGGCTGAGGCCGCCCGGGTAGCCTCCCGGCCGTGCCCGGATACCGCGTCGACTCCGAGATCGGCACGCTGCGGCAGGTGATCGTCCACCGGCCCGGCATCGAGGTGGCGCGCCTGACCCCGCAGAACAAGGACCGGCTGCTGTTCGACGACCTGCTGTGGGTCGAGCGCGCCCAAGAGGAGCACGACCGCTTCGTGGCCCTGATGCGCGAGCGGGGGATCGAGGTGCTCTACTTCGCCGACCTGCTCGGGGACGTGCTGGCCGACGAAGGGGTGCGGCACGACCTCGTCGACCGGGTGATCACGCCGGCCGCCTGCGGGGTCAGGGTCTCCCGGGCGCTGCGGGCCGAGCTTCGGGACCGGCCGGTCGGCGTGCTGGTCGGCGTGCTGCTCGGGGGACTGCTCGAGCAGGAGCTGGTGGAGTGGGGGATCGACCACCTGTTCGCCGACCTCGTCGGCGACCGTTTCCACTATGTGCTGCGGCCGCTTCCGAACCTGCTGTTCATGCGGGACAACGCCTCGTGGATCCGTCATGGCGTGTCGCACAACGTGCTGGCGACACCGGCGCGCGATCCGGAGTCGCTCTACGTGCGCGCCATCTACCGGCACCACCCGCGGTTCCGTGACGCCGGGTTTCCCGTCTGGTACGGCGACGATCCCGACCACCGCTACCCGGCCAGCCTCGAGGGCGGCGACATCCTCGTGTTGGACGAGCGGACGGTGATGGTCGGCATCGGGGAGCGCACCGCGCCGGCCGCGGTCGAGCTGCTGGCGCACGAGTTGTTCGGCGGAGCCGGCATCGAGCAGGTGATCGTCGCTCACCTCCGCCAGGAGCGGGCCGTCATGCACCTCGACACCGTGTTCACGATGGTCGACGTCGACAAGTTCAACGTCTTTCCGGGGATACTGGAAGACATGGACGTGCACGTGCTCCGGCCGGCCGGCAAAGGTCGCCTCGCCGTGGAGGAGACCGACGGCGTGGAATCGGCTCTGCGCGCCTGCCTCGGCCGGGGCGGCTTCACGATGATCCCCACCGGCGGCGACGCCCTCGGCAGGCTGCGGGAGCAGTGGGACGACGGCAACAACACGCTGGCGCTGGCTCCCGGCGTGGTGATCGCCTACGCCCGCAACCAGGAGACCAACCGCCGGCTGCGGGACTCCGGGGTCGAGGTGCTGGAGCTGGACGCCTCGGAGCTGTGCCGGGGGAGAGGCGGCAGCCGCTGCATGTCGCAGCCGCTGTTGCGGGACCCGGTCCCGGGCTGATCGGGCACCGGTAACCTCGCCGCCATGGCACTCGTCGAGGTCTCCGAGCTCGTCAAGGTGTATCCGGGCGGGGTGCGGGCGCTCGACGGGGTCTCGTTCGAAGTCGCCGAAGGCGAGGTGTTCGGGTTCCTCGGTCCCAACGGTGCGGGCAAGACGACGGCGATCCGCATCCTCGTCACGCTGCTCAAACCCACCGCGGGGCGGGCGGCCGTCGATGGCATCGACGTGACCGACGACCCCGACGCGATCCGCCAGCGGGTCGGCTACGCCGCCCAGTTCATCGGCATCGACAACGACCTCGACGGACGGGAGAACCTCGTCCTCCAGGGTCGGCTCCACGGGGTGCCGGCCCAGGAGGCGCGCCGCCGCGCCGACGAGCTGCTCGAGGTCATCCAGCTTCACGAGGCCGCCGGGCGGCGGGCCGGGACGTACTCGGGCGGGATGCGCCGCAGGCTCGATCTGGCTCAGGCCCTCATGCACCGTCCCCGGCTGCTGTTCCTCGACGAGCCGACCACCGGTCTCGATCCCGCGAACCGGCGCGCCATGTGGGAGTACCTGCGGGCGCTCAACGACGACGGCGTGACGATCTTCCTCACCACTCAGTACCTGGAGGAGGCCGACGAGCTGGCGGGACGGCTGGCGATCATCGACCAGGGCCAGATCGTCGTCACCGGCTCGCCGGCCGGGCTCAAGGCCGGGCTGGGCGGAGACGTGGTCGCGGTGACGCTGCCGGCAGACAGCGGGCCGGATCTCCTCGCCCGCCTCGGAGAGCTACTGGCCGCCATGCCGGGCGCGGGCGAGACGAAGGCGTACGACCACACCGTTGCCGTGTACCTGCCCGACGGCAGCTCCAAGCTGGCCGAGGTGGTGCGGCGCCTCGACGGCGCCGAGGTGCCGGTCGAGCGCCTCGAGCTGGCCCACCCCAGCCTCGACGAGGTGTTCCTGCGTTATACGGGCGCCCGGCTGCGGGTGGAGGAGGTCAAGCGCCCCAGCAGGGTGCTGCGCGGCCCGGGGCGGCGGCGCTGATGCTCCGGGCCCTCGACGAGGTGTGGGTGCTGTGGGGCCGCAACATGTTGAAGTCGGTGCGGATCCCGATCCTGCTGTTCTTCAGCCTGTTCCAACCCCTCATCTTCCTCCTGCTGTTCAGCCAGGTGTTCGCCGAGCTCGACCGACTGCCCGGCTTCCCCTACGACGACTACCTCCAGTTCCTGGCGCCGTCGATCATCGCCCTCACCGCCCTCAACTCGGCGTTCCAGTCCGGCATGGGCATGGTCACCGACATCGAGGACGGGATGCTCGACAAGTTCCTGATCGCCCCCATCCACCGCTACAGCATCCTCATCGGCCGGGTGCTGGCCGACGGCGCTCGCATCGTCGTGCAGGCGTTGGCGATCATCGCCATCGCCGCCCTCATGGGCACCGGGTACGAGACCGGCGTCCAGGGCCTGGCCGTGATCGTGGTGCTGGCCGCCCTGTTCGGGATGGCGTGGGCGGGGCTTTCCAACATCGTCGCCCTGATGAGCCGCAACGCCGAGCTGACCATGGTGGTCGGGATACTCGTGACGTTCCCGGTGCTCTTCCTCTCGACCGCGTTCATGCCGTCGTTCCTGCTGCCGGCGTGGCTCGACGCGGTCTCGGCATGGAACCCGATCACCTACATCGTCGAAGCGATCAGGGCGCTCGTCAACGACGGGTGGGCCTGGACCGCCATCTGGCAGTCCGTGGGGGTCACGGTGCTACTGGCGGCGGCGACGTTCACCGGGGCCACGGTGGCGTTCCGCAAGGCGATCGGCTGAGGGCCGGCGCGATGGAAGTGCCGGCGCAGATCTTCGCCGCGATGGTCGCCCACGGCCGATTCGTCTACCCGGATGAGGCGTGCGGGCTGCTGGCCGCCGACGGCGAAGGCCGGTTGCGGATGGTGTTCTGCCTGACCAACGCCGACGCGTCTCCCACCCGCTACACACTCGACCCCACCGAGCATTTCCGGGCGCTCAGGTACGCCGATCGGCACGGGTGGGAGCTGGCCGGCGTGTTCCACTCGCACACGCACACCGCCCCGTACCCGTCGCCGACCGACGTCCGATTGGCTGCCGAGCCGGAATGGCTCTACGTGATCGTCGGCCTGGCCGACTTGCGCAGGCCGGAAGTGCGGGGATACTGGATCCGAGAGCGGCGGATCAGCGAAGAGCCGCTCGCGGTCGTGGAGGATCATGGATGGCAGTGGCAGTGAGGATCCCGACGGTCCTGCGCCCGCTGGCCGGCGGGCGGCCCGTCGTGGAGTCGTCCGGGGGCAGCCTCGGCGACGTCATCGCCGACCTGGAAGCGCAGTACCCGGGGCTCGGGGACCGGCTCCGGGACGACGAGGGGCGGCTCCACGCATTCGTGAACGTCTTCGTCGGCGACGAGGACGCTCGCTACCTCGACGGACTCGACACCCCGGTTCCTGACGGCACCGAGGTCTCGATCATCCCCGCGGTCGCCGGGGGCTGACGGTGGCGGGGGCGGGCGCCGCCCCGCCGGCGGCGGCCCCGACGCGGGACGCCGAATTCGAGATCCCGGGTCCCACGCCCGTGGTGCGCCTCGCCGCACTGTCGGCCGAGGCCGGCGTCGACGTCTACGCCAAGCTGGAGTGGTATTTGCCGACCGGCTCCGTCAAGGACCGTGTCGCAGCGGCGATGCTGGCGCAGGCCGAACGGGACGGGCTGGTCTCCGAGGGCGCCAAGCTGCTCGAGCCCACGTCCGGCAACACGGGTATCGCGCTGGCGCGGCTGGCTCGGCTGCGCGGCTACTCGCTCACCGTCGTCGTTCCCGAGAACGTCAGCCCGGAGCGCAAGGAGCTGCTCGGCGCTTTCGGAGCGACGGTGGTGTCGACGCCCGCCGAGCAGGGGTCCAACGGTGCGATCCGGCGCGCCGAGGAGATGGCCGCGTCTGGCGAGCACGTGATGCTGTTCCAATACGGCAACGCCGCCAACCCCGGCGTCCACTACGCGACAACGGGCCCCGAGATCCTCGCAGCGGTGGGACGGGTCGACGCGTTCGTGGCCGGGCTCGGCACCGGCGGCACGCTCATGGGCGCCGGCCGGGCGCTGCGGGAGGCGAACCCACACGTGGCGGTGGTGGCCGCCGAGCCCCCGGCGGGAGAGACCGTGATGGGCCTGCGGTCGTTGGGAGACGGCTACCGGCCGCCGATCTTCGATCCGACGGCCATCGACGGCAAGATTCTCGTGCGGCCCAGGGATGCGATCGCGATGACCCGCCGTCTGCTCGCCGAAGAAGGGTTGTTCGCCGGCCTGTCGTCGGGTGCGGCGGCACACGCCGCGCTGCGCTGGGCCGGCCGGATGCGCCAGGGAGAGCGGCTCGTCGTGTTGTTCCCCGATGCCGGCTGGAAGTACCAGTCGACGGGCATCTGGACCGGGACGCTCGACGAGGCCGCCACCCACCTGGCTGATCAGCTCTACTTCTGACCGCCCATCGCTAGCCGGTGAGGTCCTAAGCTCGGCGGGATGCGTCTCGTCGTCCTCGGCTCCAGCGGCACGTTTCCGGTGCCGGGCCGGCCCGGCTCCGGCTATCTCGTGCAGAGAGAGGGCACCACCCTCTGGGTGGATGCCGGCCCGGGCACGTTTCTCGCGCTCTCGGATCGCGTGACCCCATCCGAGGTCGACGCAGTGGTGATCAGCCACATCCATCCCGACCACTGCACGGACGTGTTCGCGTTCTACCACTACCTCGCCTACGGGCCCGGAGGCAAGCTGCCCGTCCCGGTGTACGCACCGGACGGGGTCGTGGAGCGGGTCACCGCCTTCGCCGGCGCCGAGGACCCGACTCATCCCTTGCACGGCGCGCTCGACTTCCGCAAGGTGGGGGACGGCGACGAGGCGGAGGTGGGGCCGCTGCGCCTGCGGTTCGCCACCACCGACCACTCGGTGCCGACCGTGGGCGTGCGCGTCGACGCCGGCGGGCCGGCCCTCACCTACTCTGCCGACACCGGCCCAGGCGGTGGGGTGCCTGCCCTCGCCGCCGGCGCCCGGCTGCTCCTCTGCGAGGCGACCTACCAGGGCAGCCGCGCCGGAGTCGTCTACCCGCACCATCTGACGGCCGCAGAAGCCGGGCGCATGGCGCGGGAGGCCGGCGTCGACCGGCTGATGCTCACCCACATCCCGCCGGTTCTCGACTGGCGGAGGTCGGTGGAGGAGGCCGAAGCCGAGTTCGGCAGGTCCGTCGAGCTGGCGGTGCCGGGCATGGAGGTGGGCGTGTGAGGACCGACCGCGCCCCCGACGAGCTGCGCCCGGTGCGAATCACGCGGGGCTACACGGAGATGACGCCGGGCTCTGTGCTCATCGACATGGGCAAGACGCGGGTGCTCTGTACGGCGACGATCGAGCCCGACGTTCCCCGCTGGCTGCGCGACAAGGGGTCCGGCTGGGTGACCGCCGAGTACTCGATGCTGCCCGGAGCCGGGCGGGAGCGGGTGCCCCGCAGCGCCCAGAGCGGCGGCCGGACCAAGGAGATCCAGCGGCTGATCGGCAGGTCGCTGCGCGCCGTCGTCGACATGCCGGCGATGGGGGAGATGTCGGTGCGGGTCGATTGCGACGTGCTCCAGGCCGAAGGGGGAACGCGGACCGCGGCGATCACCGGCGCGTGGGTGGCGCTCCACGACGCGTTCGAGGTGGCGGCGGCCGAGGGCAAGGTGTCTGCGAACCCGCTCCGCGACCACTTGGCTGCGGTGAGCGTGGGAATCGTCGACGGAGTCGTGCTGCTCGACTTGCCGTACGAAGAGGACGTGGCCGCCGACGTCGACCTCAACGTGGTGATGACGGGGAGCGGCGGGCTGGTCGAGGTGCAGGGCACCGCCGAGGGCAGGCCGTTCTCGCGGGCGCAGCTCGACGAGCTGCTCGACGTGGCCGGCCGCGGCATCGCCATGCTGGTGGCGGCCCAGAAGGACGCAGTCGCCGGGTGATCCCAAGCCGTGTCGTCATCGCCTCGAAGAACCCCGACAAGATCGTGGAGGTCGAGGAGGTGCTGGCGTCGCTGGGGCTCGGTATCGAGATCGTCCGCGACCAGGACTGGCCCGACGTCGAGGAGACGGCCCCGACTCTGGCGGGCAACGCCCTGCTCAAGGCGCGTGCAGTGGTCACCGCGACCCGGCTGGCGGCCCTGGCGGACGACACCGGTCTCGAGGTAGACGCGCTCGAGGGCGCTCCCGGAGTGCACAGCTCCCGTTACGCGGGACCGGACGCCTCCTACGCCGCCAACCGGAGCAAGCTCCTGGAGGCGCTGGGCGACCGGCCCGACCGGGCCGCCCGATTTCGCACCGTAGTGGCGCTCGCCTATCCCGACGGAAGCGCGGTGACCGCCGACGGGTCGGTCGAAGGGCAGATCACTACGGCGGAACGGGGCACGCGCGGCTTCGGATACGACGCCATCTTCGAGGTCGACGGTCGCACCCTGGCCGAGATGACGGCGGCCGAGAAGCACGGGATGAGCCACCGGGCGCGGGCACTGCGGGCGCTGGCCGCGCGCCTCGGCGTGCCGGAGCCATGAGGGGGCTGGTGCGGGCGGTGGGGAGGCTCAGCCATGGACGTAGATGACATCGTTGCCGGCGCCCTCGACATCCTGCGTAGCGCTCCGTACGTGGTCGTGTGCTCCGTGGGCGACGACGGCGAGGTACACGCTCGCCAGGTGCTCCTCCTATCGATCACCGATGATCTCGGCATGTGGTTCGGCACCAGCCCGCAATCGCGCAAAGTCGCCGACCTCGAACGGACCGGTCGGGCAACCGTGATCGCGGAGTCCTTCGAGGAGCATGCATACACGGCCTTGACCGCTTCGGCGGCGATCGTCACCGACACCGACGAACGGGTGCGGCGCTGGGTCGACATGTTGGCGCCCTACTTCCCCGACGGGCCGACCGGAGACGACTTCGTGCTCGTCCGTCTGGACGCCGACCGGATCGAAGTCATGAGCCTCGCCGCCGGCATCCACCCCGAGCCCTTCGGTCTGGTGGCGGCCGTCGCCGTGCGGACCGATGAGGGCTGGAAGCGGGTGCCGGCCCGACGGGGCTGACCCACGGCGCCCCTTCGGGAGTCCATGATCCTCTTCCCTGCGGGCCGCCCATCCCGGCGAGCGCCAGACCCAGGCGAGCCGGGCATGGTCCGCCGGGGTCGGTTCGCAGTAGCTGGTGACCCGGCGGAATGGGGTGCGGGCGGTGGGACTCGAACCCACATCGGGGGAGGACCCCCACCAGATCCTAAGTCTGGCGCCTATGCCAATTCGGCTACGCCCGCAGGTCGGGAGCGGTGAGTGGGTCGCCTGGGACTCGAACCCAGAACCTACGGATTAAGAGTCCGTTGCTCTGTCCAGTTGAGCTAGCGACCCGGCCGAAGGGTAGCAACGGTCCGGCCGTGTCAGAGATCGCCACCGGCGAGGACGTGGACCCATTCCATGACGCTCAGCCACGCATCGGTGCTGCGCCTCAGCCGGACCCGGCACACTCCGTGCCGCTGCCTGTTCTTGCGGTGGCCCGTGCCCGGCGGCTTGACGAAGGTCTTGTGGAAGTCGACGCCGCTGAGGCCCAGCGCTTGCTGCCAGTAACGGCGCGCCGCCACCTCATCATTCCCGTGGTGGAGGTGGAGCACCAAGACGATTCCGGCCGGGGGTCGACGTAGCGCTCCCGGGTGGGGGTCGCAGGGTCGTGCCCCGGTCCGTTCCGCACCCGGCGGGCAGGCGCTCCCCTGACGCCGCGACCAGGGTGATCCCCGATGGGCGGCGGGCATCGGGCTGGGACCTGGACGCCGATGAGCTAGGGGCATCCGATGGCCACGCGCACTCCGCCCGCGCCCACCCCGCGGCGGCGGGCGTGACCGGCATGCGATCCGGGAGAGGCGGACGGTGAGAGGCGCGGCGACCCCGGCGATGTCCCTCTTCACGTCAGACCGCGGGCGCCGTCTCTGGGCCTGGACGCTGGTCGTCGTGGTGGCGATCTACGCGACTCTGGGTCTGGCGCGGACGCTGGAAGGGGCTCTGCGCGCCCGCAATCTGCTCGACGCCACCTTCGCGATGGCCGCGCTGCTGATCGCGATCGCCATCGCCGCGCTCGCGCTGAAGGCGCGGCCCGGCGGCGTGGAGATCGGCGTCGCGTGGGCGTGGCGGCGGTCTACATCCTGGCCCTGGTCCGGTTGGCGGTCCCCGAAGCGCGCACTCACCTGGTCGAGTACGGCGTCGTTGCCGCCTTCGTCTACGAAGCGCTCCGGGAACGCAGGAGCCACGGGCGCCGGGTCCCCGCGCCGGCCCTGCTCGCCGTCGGGGCGGCCTCGCTGATTGGGCTGGTCGACGAGGGCATCCAGGCGGTGCTGCCCTTCCGGGTCTTCGACCCCGTCGACATCATGGTCAACTGCGTGGCGGCCGCCATGGCGGTCGCGGCGAGCGTGGCGCTCAGCTGGGCGCGGTGCCTGCGGCCGAGGACGTAGCGGGGCTCGTCGTCGCCGATCGGGACTTGCGGCTCTAGCGGCGGTGTCCAGGCTCTTCCACTGTGGAGGGTGACCGGGAGGTGAGCATGAGTCGTTTGGTGCTGGTGGCGTGCGGATGCTGCCTCGCGCTGGCGCTCGGCGCGTGCGGGGACGACGGCGAGATGACCACCGCGGAGTACTTCGCCGAAGTCGAGGCCGTCGGCGCCACGTTCGTCGAGGCCAGGGACGCCATGGCGGCGCGGGTGGATGCCGCGGAGGACCGGCGGGACGCTGCCCGGGAGTACTACACGGGCGGTCTGGCCGCGTTCGAGACGCTGATGTCCGAGTTCGAGTCGTTGAAGCCGCCCGAAGAGGTGAGGGAGGTTCACGACCGGTTCGTTGCCCGTGGGAGAGCCCTCGTCAGCGCAGGTGAAGGGGCCGTGGAGGCGCTCGAAGGGGTGGAGACGCTGACCGAGCTCGCGGTCTTCGAGAACAGCGACGCGGTCACCGCCTTCATCTCGGCGAACAACGCCGCGATCGATTCGTGCGTGGAGATGGAGGAGGCGGCGGCCGACCACGGGATCACGATGGACCTCCTCTGCCCCGAGTAGGCAGGGCATCCCGGTCGTCGGCGGTTCGGGATCGCCAGCCTGAGCGGGCCGGCGTGGACGGCCGGCCCGGAGGGAAGGGGAGGCGTGCGGAGGATCGTCGGCCTGGCTGTCGCGCTGGCCGTGGTCGCCGCCGCATGCGCCGACACCATCGGCCCGGAGCCCGGCGAGACCAGCGTCGGAGGCGCCGCCGCGAAGGAACGCGCCTCGTCCTGGATGCGTTGCACTTCCGCCCGCCGGCGGCGCTGCGTGTCGCGGGGGACCCCAGGGCGAGGGCCGGTCCGACGGCGGATCGCTTCGACCTGGCCCGGCGTCAGCTCGATGTCGCGGCACCAGCGTGAAAGGGTGGCCTTGGACACCGGGAGCACCCGGCCGATCTCGCCGTAGCTCCAGCCGAGACGACGCAGTGACTTGGCAAGGTCGGAGCGCCTCCGGCGGTCGAGTTCGTCCCACCGGGACGCCACGATGAGGATCCAAGGCGTCGGGCCCATGGGCGCAAGGTACGCCGAGGCTGTGACAGAAGGGCAGGCGGCGCGTCCGTGGCACAATGTGCCGTGCGGGCTGTGGCGCAGCTTGGCAGCGCGCCTGCTTTGGGAGCAGGAGGTCGCCGGTTC
>CAYGCW010000004.1:0-25725 GCA_964348465.1 uncultured Acidimicrobiia bacterium
GGCCAGCAGCGTCTCGGGCCGCTGTCCGTTGTCGAAGCGGTCATCGGCCGCTCCTCCGTCGCCCAGCGCCACGTAGAGGTAGCCGTCCGGCCCGAACGCCAGCATGCCGCCGTTGTGGTTGCTCGCCGGCTGAGGGACGTGCAGCAGCTCGGCGACGGGCTCCGGCGCCGCGGCGTCGCCCCCGCCCGGAGCGTGGTACTCCACGACGCGGGTGTCGCCGGCGCGGTCCGTGTAGTTCACGAACAACCGGCCGTTCTCTGCGAAGTCGGGGTGGAGGGCGATTCCGAGCAGCCCCTGTTCGAGGCCGGCGGCGCCGATCTCGGCCGAGACGTCGAGGAAGTCCGTCAGCTCGCCGTGCCTGAAGATGCGGACGATTCCTTCCTTCTCGGCAAGGAACACCCGGTCGTCGCCGGGCAGCGCCGCCATCGCCAGCACCAGGCCGACTCCGGATGCCAGCCGCTCGGCGTCGAGACCCTGCAGCGGGCCGGAGGGGAGCGTGGTCGGAACGCCGGGCGGCGCCGTGGACGACGTGGTGCCCGGCCCGAGCGGCGGTGGGCCGCCGGTGTCCGGCGATGCGTCGCCGCAGGCCGTGGCTGAAAGACCGAGCGCGAGCAGGACGATGAAGCGCTTCACGCCGGACAGGCTATCCCCCGCCCGGTTCGGGACAAGCCGCAAGCGGTCCGCCTACTCTCCCGGGCGCCGTGACCACCGCCACAGTCAAGAACGACCGGCGCACCCTGTTCGGGTGGGCGATGTACGACTGGGCCAACTCGGCGTACGCCACCACCGTCGCCGGGGCGCTGCTGCCGGCGTTCTTCGCCGACGAGATCGTGCCGGAGGACGGCTACGAGATCTTCGGCCGCCTCGTCGACGGGGAGACGCTGTGGGCGGCCGTGGTCGGCTTCGGGGCGTTCGCCCTGTTCGTCCTCACGCCGATCCTCGGCGCCATCGCCGACTTCTCGGCTTCCAAGCGGCGCTTCCTCCAGGCGTTCGCATACGGCGGGGCCCTGTTCACGACGACGCTGTTCTTCGTCGGCAGCGGCGACGTGTTGATGACGCTCGTCCTGTTCTTCCTCGCCCACGCCGGCTTCGTCGCCGCCAACGTGATGTACGACGGCTTCTTGCCCGACCTCACCACCGACGAGACCATCGACCGGGTCTCGGCGCGCGGCTACGCCCTGGGCTACGTCGGCGGCGGGCTGCAGCTCGTCCTGGCCGCCGCGTTGGTGCTGCTCCACGAGTCGCTGGGGATCGGCGAGGCGACCGCCGCCCGGGCCGGCATCGCCATGGCGGGGGTGTGGTGGGCCTGCTTCACCTGGTACGCGCTGTCGATGGTGCCCGAGACCGGCAGTGCCCAGCCGCTCCCTGCTCGCTACGCAAGGCAGAACCGGCTGGTGGCCTACGCCCGCGTCGGCTTCGGGCGGACGTGGGCGACGGGACGCAAGCTGCTCGGCTTCCGCCAGCTGATGCTGTTCGTGCTGGCGTTCATGCTCTACAACGACGGCGTCCAGACCGTGATCACGATGACCAGCGTCTATGCCAAGGACACGCTGGAGCTGGAGACCGAAACGATCCTCGTCGGGTTCCTGATCGCCCAGTTCGTGGCGTTCGGAGGAGCTCTGCTGTTCGGGTGGCTGGCGGACCGGATCGGCACCCAGCGGGCGCTGCTGGGGACGGTGGGCGTGTGGAGCCTCATCGCCGTCGGCGGCTTCTTGCTGCCGACCGGCCGGGCGGCGCCGTTCCTCGTCCTGGCGGCAGCGGTCGGATTGGTGCTGGGCGGCGTCCAGGCGCTGAGCCGCAGCATGTTCGGGTCGATGATCCCCGAGGAGGCGTCGGCGGAGTTCTTCGGGTTCTTCTCGGTGTTCGCCAAGTTCTCGGCGATCTGGGGTCCGCTGATCTTCGCCGTCGTCAACGAGACCACCGGGTCGGCCCGCAACTCGATCCTGTCGCTGGTCGTGTTCTTCGCGGCCGGCGGCTGGTTGCTGTCCCGGGTCGACGTCGCCGAGGCGCGCGCCTCCCGGGAGCGCTGGCACTTCGCCGCCGACGAGGTGGAGATCGGCTGAGCGGCTCGGGCCGCCCTGGCTCAGGGCCGCGGGAGGGTGGCGACGTCCTCGACTCCCCGGGCCCCGTCCGCCTGCGGCACGAGCACGATCGAATCCGAGCCGTCGAGCTGCGCGCTGACCAAGATCGCCCCGCTGTCGCAGCCGGCGGTGCTGGTTGCGAGCAGGCGGGCACCCGCCAGACCCTGGAGGAAGTCACTCCCGATGCTGCCGTCGATCGCTACCGGCGTCCCCGTTCCACCCACGATGCGGTGTATGGAGCCGACGCCGCAGTCGCCTGACCATTGGGCGAGGACCTGGCCGTTGGTGCGCACGGCGTCCGTGTGGCCGAAGTCGACCACCGGCGGCGGCGTCGCCGGGGCGGCGGTGAGCGACGTGGCGGCGGTGCCGTCGGTGGGCACCAGCCACAACCGGTGGTACCACAGCCCGCCGCTGGCCGGATCCTCGATGTGACAGGCCGCGAGGAAGCTGTCGGGCGACCACCAGCGCCGCGGGTCGCATCCGAAGCCGGGCGAGTCGAACGCACCGGCTGCGCTGCCGTCGATCGCGACCCGGCGCAGGCCGACGTCGCCGATCACCACGGAGTCGCCGTCGAAGTCGTAGAGCCATTCGATCCGCTCCGAGGGGGGACCGGTGGCTTGGGCGGCGAGGGTGGCCAGCAGTCCGCCGGCGGCGGTTCGGCGCTCGAGCACCTCCATGCCGCCCTCGTCGCGATACACGACCAGGTTGGCCCCGGTGGGCCTGGTGAAGCCGGCCCCGACATCGGCGAGCTCGGGAACACTGGCCACCACCGCCGGGGGCCCGCCCGAAGCGAGGTCGAGCAGCCAGACCTGGCGCGCGAATCCGGCCGCCGGCCAGCTGAGCACCAGCGCCTCGGTCCCGTCCGGCTTCCAGTCCGCGATGGCGTACGGGGCCGGCTGCCCCGGTGCGGCCGCAGGCCAGCGACCGACCTCGTAGCGGAGCCCACCGGGACTCACGACGTACAGCACCGTCGGCCCGATGACCGGTGCGGGGTCCTCGATGGTGGCGTTGTACAGCACGAGCGACCAGCCGTCGCCGACCAGCGGCCAGGGAACGGCCGATCGGGCATAGGCGTCGGGCAGTCCCATGCCGGCGGGAGCCTCCGCCGCACCGAGGTCGCCGGCGACCGGCAGCCAGTCGGCGTCGCCCCAGTTCACCGTGTGGTCGGCGACCCCGGCCGAGTTGCTGTACCTGAAGTAGAACGCCGCGTCGGACGGCCGGTAGATCGCCACCGTGTCGACCTCGTCACCCGTCCAGTCGGCAGCGACGATCCGGTCGCCGGGATCGCCGTAGAAGAACTCCGCGTCGGCGATCCCCTGGGTGTGGGTCAGTCTCATGTAGACGAAGCCGGTCGATTCGCGGTGCAAACCCAGCTCGTCGATGTCGTCCCCGTCGAAGTCACCGCCGAACGGCTTGCCGCCCGGCTTGCCGAAGTACTAGGCGTGCTCGGCGGCGCCCAGCCCTTCGGCCTCGGAGCCCAGCTCGTTGATGACGTACATGCGGCCCTCGTCCGGGCGGTAGATCCCGACGGTGTCGCAGCCGTCGCCGTCGAAATCGCCGGCCAGGGGGATGTCGTTCGGGTCTCCGAAGAAGAAGCGGACGTCGGCGATCCCCGGCGTGTTGGTGTTGCGGAGGTAGACGAAGCCGTCGGTCTGGCGGTACAGGCCGGGCGTGGCCACGCCGTCGCAGTCCCAGTCCCCCAGCATCGGGTAGTCGCCCGGGTTCCCGTAGTAGAACGACGTGATCGTCCCCCCGGGCGTCCGCAGCCGCCAGATGCCGGTCGCCGGATCGACGAGGCCGGCGCCGTCGGGCAAGACCGTGGCCGGCGGTGCCGCGCCAGCGGCAGACGAGAGCAATGCGGCACAGAAGAAGGCAACGACTGAAATCGTGAGCATGGCCCGCCCTCGCATGACGACCTCCCCGAGCGGCGCTGGTGAAATGGGATCTCCCGAAGAATCATTCTTCCACCGGCTCCGGGCGCCGATCAGGGGCTAACGGCCCCATCCTCCCCGCGACGCCACCCGGGGACGCCGGCCCGCCGTGCCCGTGGTTCCCCTACATTGGGAGCCCATGCCGGCGAACTTGACGCCCGACTACAAGGCCGCCGAGAAGGCGTTCCGGCGCGCCAGGGAGCCGCGCGAGAAGCTCGACTGCCTCAAGGAGATGCTGCGGACGATCCCCAAGCACAAGGGGACCGAGCACCTCCAGGCCGACATCAAGAGCCGCATCAAGGAGCTGACCGAGGAGCTCGCCGGTCCCCGCAAGACCGGGGCCCGGGGTGGGCCGCCGACGGTCATCAAGCCGGAGGGGGCCGGGCAGGTGGCCATGCTCGGCCCGCCCAACAGCGGCAAGTCGGCCCTCCACGCCCTGCTCACCGGCTCCCACGCCCAGGTGGGCGACTACCCGTTCACCACCCAGTACCCGCAGCCGGGCATGCTGCCCCACGCCGACGTCCACATCCAGCTCGTCGACTTGCCGCCGGTGGCCACCGAGCATCCGGTTCCCTGGATCGCCAACGCGCTCCAGGTCGCCGACGGCGTCATGCTGGTAGTCGACCTCTCCGAACCCGGGTGCGTGGAGCGAGTCGTAGCGCTCCACGAGATGCTGACCGCGCGGAAGGTCCACCTCGACGCGCCGTGGCCGGCCGACGGCCCCGCCGCGGCCGACGAGGACGACCTGTTCGCCGTCCACCTCCCGGCGGTGCTGGTGGTGTCCAAGGCCGACCTGCTCGACGACCTCGACGCCGAGCTGGAAGCGTTCCGGGAGCTGGCCGGCGTCGACTACCCGGCCCTCGCCGTCTCGGTCACCAGCGGCGAGGGCGTCGACGAGATCGGCCGGTGGCTGTTCGAGAAGCTCGGCGTGGTGCGCGTCTACACGAAGATCCCCGGTCAGCACGCCGACATGGACCGCCCGTTCACGGTTCGCCAGGGCGACACGGTGCACGACGTGGCTCTGCTCGTCCACCGCGACATCGCCGCCGGCCTCCACTACGCCAGGGTCTGGGGGCCGAACAGCTTCGACGGCCAGCAGGTCGGCCCCGAGCACGAGGTGGCCGACGGCGACGTCCTGGAGCTGCACGCCTGACGGCTACGCCTCCACCCGCACCACGTAGCTGAGGCTGGCATCGCCGTAGGTGCCGGTGACCCGGTAGCACCCGGGTCCCGGCAGCTCCAGCCCCGACAGCATCGACGTGCCGGTGTCCGCCCGCATGGCATGGGTGGCCGGATGGGGCGCCGTCACCACCGCGCCGGGATCGTCCAGGTCTACGGCGGTGACGGTGAGCGCAGGCTGCGGCTCGGCCGCAGCCGAGTAGCCGCCCCGCCACCAGAAGGTCTTCTGGCCCAGCTTGCCGTCCTCTCCGGGGAGGTCCCGCCAGACGGCGCCGTCGACGTCGATCATCGTCCACAGGCCCAGGGTGCCGTGCCAGGCGGCTCCGTACGCCGCAGGCGGCACGAACGGATAGGGGTGGGGCGGATGGAACCCGTTGGGCACGGTGATCGGGCAGTCGCCGCCTGCGGGCGGAGCTACCGCCCGCTCCTCCCCGGCGGCCGCGGCGCAGCCTGCCACCAGCAGCGCCAGAGCGATCAGCCACCGCAGCGTTGCTGCCATCTCCTGCCTCCGTCTCCGTCCGCGAGTGCTGCCTCTCATACAACCGGACTCCCGGCCCGGTTCCCTTCGCCGGCGTCGGGGCTCCGCGCCGCCGGCCGGATGCGCAGCCGGGTCCGGCCGGCGGCCGGCTCGGCACGACCGAGGGTGGTGGGGCTAGCGTTCCGGCCGTGAGCCGGGAGTGGTGGCGAGACGCCGTCCTGTACCAGATCTACCCGCGTAGCTTCGCCGACTCCAACGGCGACGGCGTCGGCGACCTGCCCGGCATCATCGACCGCCTGGACTACCTCCAGGACCTCGGCGTCGACGGGATCTGGCTGTCGCCGCACTACCCGTCACCGCAAGTGGACGTCGGCTACGACGTTGCCGACTACACCGGCGTCGAGCCGGAGTACGGAACCCTCGACGACTTCCGCACCCTCCTCGCCGAGGCCCACCGCCGCCGCATCCGGGTGCTGATCGACCTCGTCGTCAACCACAGCTCCGACCGGCACCCGTGGTTCGTGGAGTCGCGCTCGTCGCGGAACAACCCAAGGCGCGACTGGTACGTGTGGCATCCCGGCCGCAACGGCGGCCCGCCGAACAACTGGCTCTCCACGTTCGGCGGACCCGCCTGGACGCGGGATGACGGCACCGGCGAGTGGTACTACCACTTCTTCTTCGCCGAGCAGCCCGACCTCAACTGGCACAACCCGGAGGTCAGGGCCGCCATGTACGACGCGGTGCGGTTCTGGCTCGACATGGGCGTCGACGGCTTCCGCCTCGACGCCATCGGCACGGTGTTCGAGGACCCCACCCTCGCCGACCACGACTCGCCGCTCGGCGAAGCCGACCTGCTCCGGATGCGCCTCGAGGGCCCGGCCGGCCGGCCTCACGACGACAAGCGGATCGCCGCGGCGTTCCTGCGCCTCTTCGGCCGCCAGATCGACCAGCCGGGGGTCCACGAGGTGTTCCGGGAACTCCGCGGCGTCATCGACGAGTACGACGACCGGCTGCTCCTCGGCGAGACCTCGCGGATCGAGTACCAGGGCACCGGCGACGACGAGCTGCACCTGGTGTTCAACTTCCCGCTGCTGGGCACCGATCGCCTCACGCCGGAGTGGATCAGGGCGAACCAGCGGCTGCGGCTCGGCTCGCTCCCCGGCGACGCGTGGCCCTGCAACACGCTGGGCAACCACGACACGCCCCGTATGACCGGCCGCTTCGGCGACGGCGAACACGACGCCGCCCTCGCCAAGGTCCACACCGCCCTCGTCTTGACGCTGAAGGGGACGCCGGTGCTCTACAACGGCGACGAGGTGGGCATGACCGACTTTCTGCTCCAGGATCCCGCGCTGTTCAGGGACGGCATCAGCACCTGGGCCTACCGAACGGCCATCGCGCTGCTCGGGATGGCGCCGGACGACGCAGCCGCGGGTGCGGCCCGCCTCGGCCGCGACAAGTGCCGCACCCCGATGCAGTGGGCGCCGGCGCCCAACGCCGGCTTCACGCCGCCCGGCGCGGTGCCGTGGCTGCCGGTCAACCCCAACTTCGCCGACGGCGTCAACGTCGCCGACCAGGAACGTGACCCCGGTTCGTTGCTCGAGTTCACCCGCCGCGTGCTGACGACGCGCCGCCGCCTGCGGCCGCTGGTGGCCGGCGAGTACCGCGAGGCCGACGGCGGCGCCGCGGACCACATCGCCTATGTGCGCAGCTTCGACGGGGAAGAGGTGCTGGTGGCGCTCAACACGACGGCCGCCTCCGTCGCCGCCCGCGTCGCCGTATCCCGGCAGTTGACCGTGGCGCTGTCGTCGCACCGCGCCCCCGGCGAGCGCCTGCATCCGCAGGAGGTTCGCCTGGCGCCGTTCGAGGTACTCGTGGCCACGGTGGGTTGAGTCGCACCCCGCGGCTACCTTGTGGCGCCGTGGAACTGCTCGCCTTCGACATCGAGACCACCGGGCTCGACCCGGAGACCGATCGCCTCCTCGCGGTGGGGCTGGCGGGCCGTGACCGGGCCGAGGCGGCGCTCGGACCCGATGAGGACAACCTCCTGGCGTGGCTGGAGACCACCGTCACGACCCTGCCTTCCGGCGCCGTGATCGTCACGTGGAACGGCGAGGAGTTCGACCTCCCCTTCATCGCCACCAGGCTGGCCCACACCGGCCTGCAATCGTCGCTCAAGCTGCGGCCGACCGGCGAGGTGGGCAAGTACGGCAAGCCGCGCCATGCCGCCACCTGGGCAGGCCACATCCACGTCGACATCGCCTACCCATACCAGCAGCGCGCCGAGGCGCTCGGTGTCAAGTGGAGCCTGAAGCCGGTCGCCCGCGCGATCTTGGGCGAGGACCCGATCGTGGTCGACCGGCGGGGAGCCGCCATCGCCAGGCTCGACCGAGCGGCGCTCGAGGCATACGTTCTCTCCGACGCCGGGATCACGTACCGGCTGGCGCAACTACTCGCTGAGGACGGCTCATTCCCAACTGTCGGGTAGGCCGTTGGTGACGATGTCGGCGATCTTCGCCTTCTGGAGGCAGAGCCACGTCGACTGCTGGCGGTAAGCGCCGAGCAACCTGGTCTCGTGCTTGCGGATGCTCATGATCGCCGCCGCCGGCACGGCCAGCAGCGCCCACGCCAGCACCGACGCCGGCGGCCGGCCCTGCAGAGCCGCAGCGGCGCTGGCCGCGACCACCGCCGGGACGACCAGCGCCAGCTCCGTGAGCGTCCGCTGCGCAACCGAGAACTGCGGCGCCACGGCTGACTGCAGCCCGAGAAGACCGAGCAGCGCTGCGCGGAAGGTCTGCTCACCGGGCCGGGCCGGCCCGATCTCGACGGCCCACCAGACGGCGAGCGCCGCGCCGCCCGGCACCAGGGCGGCGTACGCCCATGGCGACGGCATTGCGATCGCCTGGGCGGCGGCGGCTCCGGCCAGCGCCAGGATGAGCAACCCAGGGCCCACCAGCCACGCCCCTCGGGTCGAAGTCCGGGGGCTGCGGGCCCGCCGCACGGCATGCTCGCGGACGCCGAACAGCGCCACTGCGGCCACGAGAAGCGCCACCACGGAGGTCGCCAGCACCGCCTCCCACCCGATCTCCAGAGTGACGCGAGCGGCGTCGCGCCGAGCGGCGACGGCTGCGAGCAGCGACCCCGACACCAGCGCCGTCATCGCCAGCACCCTGAGGTCGACGAACACCCGGTACAGGGAGCCGAAGAGGTAGATCCGCTTGTGCAGCTCCTCGGGCAGATACTTGTCCGAGAGGATGAAGTACAGGGACAGCGAGTCCCGCTCCAGGGCGGTGCCTGCGAGCATGGCCGCCAGCGTGTCCGAAGGCCGCGCGTACCCTCGGGCCACGTCGCCCTCGATGAGCCGCGTGCGCGCAGGCATGTCGACCAGGTACAGCAGCAGCCCGAGAAGCACCGCCAGACCGGCGAAGGTGCCGGCGGACTCCAGCGACTCGACCACGGCCTCGGCGACCCCGCGGCCCGGGGCGAATACCTCCGGCCCCGTCGCGAGGCGCACGGTCAGGTCAGCGAACAGGATCCCGAGCGCGCCCGGCAAGAAGATGCGCAGCGTCTCGTAGATCGTGAAGCCGCTCATCGCTCCCCCCGATCGCCGACCAGCGCAGCATAGAACGGCGTCCGGCGTCGCTGCCGATTGCGTGTAGCGTTCTCGCGCCATGTCCTCCACCGCGAAGCTGACCGCGATCGCCGCCGCGTTCGCCGTGATCGCCGGCGCCTGCACGCTCGACAACGAGCCCGAGCCCGTGCCGCCGTCCACCACGGCGGCGGCAACCTCGGCGACCACCAGCACGACCGCGCCGGGTCCGCCGGCCACGGCACCCGCCGGGGACCGGGCGGTGGTGGTCGGCGTCCTCGACGGCGACTCGATCGTGGTGGACATCGCCGGCAGCGAGGAGGAGGTCCGGCTCATCGGCATCAACGCCCCGGAAGGCGGCGAGTGTTACGCCGACCGCGCCCGCGACGCGCTCGAGGGCCGGCTCGGTGGCCAGACCGTCACGCTGGTGGCGGACGCCGGCAGCGGCGACCGCGACCGCTTCGGGCGGCTGCTCCGCTACGCCTATCTGGACGCGATCCCCATCAACGAGAGCATGATCCGCAACGGGTTCGCCCAGGCCATGAGCTCGGGGCACCCGCTCCAGCGGGAGTATCTCGCCACCGAAGAGGCGGCCTACGCAGAAGGTGCGGGCATGTGGAGCCCGGGCGCCTGCGGCGGGCCCCAGGCCCAGCAGGCGATCGACATCGTCCGCGTCGAGCATGACCCGCCCGGGCCCGACGAGGAGGACCTCAACGGCGAGTGGGTCGAGGTGCGCAACGACGGCGAGCTGGCCGCCGACGCCGGGGGCTGGATCCTGCGGGACCAGTCGTCCACCAACCGCTTCGTGTTCCCGGATGCCTTCACGCTGCCTCCCGACGGGGCGATCGTCCGGATTCGCACCGGGTGCGGCACCGACACCGCGGAAGAGGTGTTCTGGTGCGCCTCCGAGCCGGTCTGGAACAACGCCGGCGACACGGCCGTCCTCCAGGACGACGCCGGCACGGTGATCTCCCGCCTGAACTACTGACACGCGGCCGCCGACCCGGATATCCTCGGGCGTCGACATGGGCATCACTCTCCTGGCGGGCACCCGCAAGGGCCTCTTCAAACTGAAGGCGAGCGCCGGTCGCACCGGCTGGGAGGTGTCCGGGCCCGACTTCGCGGGCTGGGAGGTCAACTCGCTCGACCACGACCCGGCGACCGGCATGACGTTTGCGGCGGTGACGTCCGCGAACTTCGGGCCGATCATCGCCCGCAGCCCCGACCTGGGCGCCACCTGGGAGCACTCGAGTGACGGCTTCACCTACGGCGACGGAGGTCCCGAGCTGATCGGGGCCTGGGCGGTGAAGGCCGGTATCGAGCCCGGCGTGGTGTACGCCGGGGCCAGCCCGGCCGGCCTGTTCCGCAGCGACGACTTCGGCGCCACATGGTCCGAGGTGTCGGCCCTCCGCAGCCACCCGACCGCGGAGCTTTGGGCACCCGGTGCCGCCGGGCTGATCTTGCACACGATCGTGCCCCATCCTTCCGACCCCGCCACGATGTGGGTGGGGATTTCGGCGGCCGGCGTCTATCACACCACCGACGGCGGCGCCACGTGGGAGGCCCGCAACGCCGGGGTCGACGCGCCCTGGGAGACGCCCGAGCCACCGGTCGCCGGGCAGTGCTGTCACAAGTTCCGCCTTGGAGGAACGTCGCACACCCGCATGTTCCAGCAGAACCACACCGGCCAGTACCGGTCCGACGACGCCGGCCTCACCTGGGAGCCGATCCAGGAGGGCCTCCCGTCGCCGTTCGGATTCCCGGTGGCCGTCCACCCCCGCGACGAGGACACCGCCTGGTACATACCGCTGGTCGATGCCGGCCAGCGATTCGTGCCCGACGGCAAGCCAGTGGTGTATCGCACCCGCGACGCCGGCGCCACGTACGAGGCACTCGACCACGGGCTCCCGGCGTCCCACGCCCACCTGGTGATCCTGCGCGACGCCACCGCGACAGACGGCCTGGACCCGGTGGGGGTCTACTTCGGCACGTCCACCGGCCAGGTCTTCGCCAGCGCCGACGAGGGCGGCTCCTGGGAGCTGGCGGCCGAGTATCTCCCTCCGGTCCACGTCCTCCATGCGGTGACATGAGCGTCGCAGTTCGCCTTCCGCGGGCGCTGCGAGCCGTCTACGACGTGCCCGACCCGGCGGCCGCGCCCCCCGGCACCGTCGCCGGGGTGATCCAGGCGCTCGACCGCGCCTACCCGGGCGTCGCGCACCGGCTGGTCGACGCCGGGGAGCTGCGGAGGCACATCATCGTGTTCGTCGCAGACGAGCGGGGCGACCTGACGACGCCGGTGCCCGACGGCACGGAGCTGACCGTGGTGACCGCCGTCGCCGGCGGTTGACGCTAGAGGCGCTCGGCGACCGACTTCATCTCCGTGAACAGCCGCAGGTAGTCGGGACCGCCCGCCTTGGCGTTGGACCCTGACATGTCGAACCCGCCGAAGGGCTGCACGCCGACCAGCGCGCCGGTGATCTTGCGGTTGAGGTAGAGGTTGCCCACGTACAGCTCCCGCCGGGCCCGCTCCAGCCTTCCCCGATCCTTGCTGAACAACCCGCCGGTGAGGGCGTAGTCGGTGCCGTTGAAGATCTCGACCGCCTCGTCGAAGTCGGCGGCCCGGATCACCGACAGCACCGGCCCGAAGATCTCGTGCTGGGCGAGCCGGGAGTCCGGCGCCACACCGGCGAAGATCGTGGGCTGGAGGTAGTAGCCGCCGTCGCGGTCGACGGCGTCGCCGCCGAGCACCAGCCTCGCCTGGGCGCGGCCCTTGTCGATCTCGTCCAGGATCGCCCGATGCTGGCGCCCCGAGATCACGGGGCCCACCGAGTAGTTCTCCACGGCGGGCCCCACGTCCAGGGCGCCGGTCAGCTCGACGACCCGATCGAGCACCTCGTCGTGCACCTCGTCGAGCAGGATCGCCCGCGAGCAGGCGGAGCACTTCTGGCCCTGGAAGCCGTAGGCACTGGCGACGATGGCGGCTGCGGCGTCGTCGAGGTCGGCCGTCTCGTCGACGATCAGGGCGTCTTTGCCGCCCATCTCCATGTAGGCCCGCTTCAGCCACGGCTGGCCGGGGTGGACCGCTGCTGCTCGCTGGGCGATCCGCAGACCGACCTCCTTGGAGCCGGTGAAGTTGACGAACCGGGTGCGGGGATGGTCGACCATGTGGTCGCCGATGACGCCGCCGGCACCGGGAACGAAGTTGTATACGCCCGCCGGAAGGCCGGCCTCCTCGACCAGCTCCATGAACAAGGCCCCGATCACGGGTGTGTCCGACGCCGGCTTGATGACCACGGTGTTGCCGGCCGCCACCGGGCCGGTCGCCATCCCGGTGAGGATCGCCAGCGGGAAGTTCCACGGCGGGATCACCACGCCGGCGCCGAGCGGCTCCAGCCACGACTCGTTGACCTCACCCGGATAGGGGTACACCGGCAACGGCACGGCGAGGTCGACGGCGGCTCGTGCGTAGTACTCGACGAAGTCGATGGCCTCGGCCACGTCGGCTTCGGCTTCGGCCCAATTCTTGCCGGCCTCGTATGACTCCCATGCCGACAGCTCGAGCTTGCGCCTGCGCATGGCGGCGGCGAGGGCGACCAGGGCCTGGGCCCTGGCGTCGGCGGACAGGGCCGCCCACGGCCCGAATGCGTCCCAGGCGGCGTCCAAAGCCGCGTCGAAGTCGTCGGTGGACCCGGAGGGAACGGTGCCGATCAGCTCGTCGGGCCTGGCGGGATTGCGGCTCTCGATGCGTTCCTCGGCATCGGCGGGCTCCCCGCCGATCACCATCGGGTAGTGGCGCCCGAGCTGGGCACCGACCTGGTCGAGGGCCTGCCGGTAGGCGGCTGCCGCCCCCTCCTCGGTGAAGTCGCTGTACGGCTCGTTCCGGTAGGGCTCGAACATCGGCATCTCCTCGGAGAGCGGCTACACCTCCCAGTATGCCGAAGTCTGCCGGTGTGGCGTCCCTCAGGTGGGCGCGGGGATCCGAACCTCCACGGCACAACCCCGTCCCTCGGGCCCTTCGCGGATGGAGACCGAGCCCCCATGGGCTTCGGTCAGCTCCCTCACGAGGTACAGGCCGATCCCGGTGCCGGGCTTGCCGTGCATCCCCTCGAGCCGGAAGAACCGGTCGAAGACGCGGTCGCGGTAGGCGACGGGGATGCCAGGGCCCTCGTCGGTGACGGTGATCACCAGCTCACCCGACTCCACGGAGACGTCGACGGTGATGGTCGACGACTCGGCGCTGTACTTGGCGGCGTTCTCGATCAGGTTGACGAGGATCTGGCGCAGGCGTACCGGATCGGCGGGCACCGGTGCCAGCCTTTCGGGCAGGCTGGCCTCGAAGTGCCGCGTCGAGTACGTGTGCCCGACCACCTCGATGGCGTCGCGGACGAGGGTGGCGACGTCGACGGGAACCCGGTCGAGGAAGAGCACCCCGGCGTCGAGGCGGGACGTGTCCAGCAGGTTGCCGATGATCCCCTCGAGGACCACCGCCTCTCGCCGGACGTCCTCGATGAACTGTCGCATCCGGTCGTCCTCGAGCCACTCGTTGAGGATCTCCGAGAACCCGATGATGGCGGTGAGGGGGGTGCGCAGCTCGTGGGAGACGGAAGCGACGAAGCCGGTCTTCTGCTTGCCCTGCTCCTCGAGCTGGGCGACCGAACTGCGCTCGCCCTCGAGGAGCCGAACCGTGTGCAGGCTCAGCGTGGCCTGGGTGGCGAGAGCGCCGACGATGCGCAAGTCGCCGTCCCGGTATGCACGGCTCGACGACGAGAACGAGACGAGCCAGCCGAGCTGCCGGGAGGCCCGGCGCAGCGGGACGACGAGCACCCGCCCCACGTCCTCGCTTTCCAGCGCTCCGATGCGGTCCACCTGCTCCCCGTACAGCGCCGTGGGGCCGTCCCATTCGTCTCGCAGCGGCTCGCCGGCGGCGATGCGCACGGCCACGTCGCGCCCCTGGGTCTCGTTGCCGTGCACGGCGAAGCGCCCGAGCACCCCGCCTTCGACGGCGAACACGATCGTGGCGGCGTCGCCCAGCACCTCCGAGACGGCGCCGGCGATGACCGCCAGCACACCCTCCGTGTTGAGCTGGGCCGCAGCGTGCGCCATCGTCCCCATGACGAGCTGGGCGTGGCGCTGGCTGTGCTGGAGGCCCTCGATGAGGTTGGCAACCTTCACCGACACCGCCGCCTGGCGCGCCAGCGCCTCGGCGATGCGCACGTCGCGTGACGCGATCGGCCCGGCCGTGGTGTCGTCGAACACCATCACCCCGACCGGCTCCTCCCAGGCGACCATCGGCGCCAGCAGCACCCGGGCGATGCGCTGCGGCCCCACCCACCGCGCCGGTACCAGCCGCGGCTCGTCGGCCGGGCTCTCGAAGGCCATCGGGCTCCCCGCCGCCATCGCCTCGTTGGCCGCGGGCAGGCCGAGCCCCTCCGAGAACATCCGCCAGCCCGCCAGCGGCGCCGGTCCCGCCTCCGTGGCGCTCGCCGCCGGCACCAGCCCGGCGGAGCCGTTGCGGAGCAGCACCGAGCACCGCTGGAATCCGGTGGCCCTGGCACCGTTCCGGACGGCCGCGCTCAGGACACGGCCCAGCACCGTCGAGCCGGCCAGGGCCTCGGCCATGGCCTGCAGGGCGCCTGCCTCCGTCAGCGTGGCGTCGCCGTCGACGGCCTGGGCGGCCGCGAGCGCGAGGCCCAGGGCACGGCCGGTGTCCCCCAGCGCCTCCACTTCGTCGTCGCCGAGTTCGTCGCCGGCGGTCAGCAGCGTCCCCCGTACCTCCCCTGCCTCGTCGATCGGTGCCAGAGCGACCTCGTTCGAGGCACCTTCGAGCAACTCCGGCGGCACCCGGGACCGCGCCTCGGCGTCGAGTCGTCCCACCGGCGCATGCCGGAAACGGGCGGTCAGCGCCTGCATCGGCAAGCGCAGGTCCGGCCGGGCCGCCGGTGCCGAGCCGTCGGGCCGCGCCTCGACCACGAGCGCTCCCCCGGTGGAGGCGATGCCGGCGAGGACCCGCCGGCGGAGACGCGCCGCGGCCGCCCCGAGGAGGGCGTGCACGAGCGCGTCGCGGTCGCTCACCACCTCGGGCAACGCCGGAGCCGACTCCGGCGGCTGGGGGTGGATGTTCTTCATCGGCTGTCAGGACTCCAGGTCGCCGACATGCCTATATCGGCACGGTCACCCCCGCCATTGACCGAAAGCGGACGAGGGCTGGGGCCGGGTACATTGCACGGCTGTGAGTGCTCGAGACGGGTGGCGGCCCAGCCGTGTGAGCGTGGCCGCGTGGGCCGGCTACGACCTCGCCAACACGATCTTCGCGCTCGGAGTCGGAGCGCTCTACTTCCCCGAGTGGCTGACGGAGCACGACACGCCGGACCTGGCGCTGGCGCTGGCGATCGACGCTGCGATGCTCGTCGTGATCGTGCTGGCGCCGTGGATCGGTGAGCGCAGCGACCACTTTGGCCGCCGGTTGCCGTACCTGGCGCCCATGACGCTGCTGGCGGTGGTGCCGACGTTCTTCCTCGCCACGGTGGGCGTGGGTCCGTCGCTCGTCCTGTTCGGGGTGGCGCTGGTGGGCTTCAACCTGGGCTCGGTGATCTACGACGCCATGCTCCCCGACGTCAGCACGCCGGAGAATCGCGGGTTCGTGTCGGGCCTCGGCGTGGGGCTCGGTTACGTGGGGTCGTTCATCGCCGTCGGCGCCGGGGCGCTGCTCCTCGACGCCTTCGGCCACCGAGGGGTGTTCCGCGGCATCGCCGTGCTCTTCCTGCTGTTCGCTCTCCCCGCCTTCCTCCTGATCGAGGAGCGCCCCCGGAAGCGGCGGACCGGGCCGGCCCCTTCCATCGGCCAGAGTTTCTCCGGACTGGTGGCGTCGTGGCGCCGGGCCCGCGCCGTTCCCGGCGTAGCCCGCTTCCTCGTCGGCCGGTTCCTCTACTCGGATGCCATCAACACGCTGATCGGGGGCTTCCTCACGATCTTCGTCATCGAGGAGCTCGGCTTCAGCGACGGCGAAGTGCAGGCGCTGCTGGCCGTGTCGATCGCCGGAGCCATCACTGGCGGCCTCGGCGGAGGCTTGTTCGTGGACCGGATCGGGCCCCGCCGCCTCCTCCACGGCGCGCTGCACACCTGGATCGCCGCCATCGTCGTGGTCGTGATCGCCGCCGTCTCCGACCTGCGGTGGCTGGCGTGGGCGCTCGGCGTCGCCGGCGGGATGGCGCTCGGCGCCACCTGGGCGGCCGACCGCGTCTACATGGCCCGCATTTCGCCCCCGGGGCGCCTCGGCGAGTTCTACGGCCTCTACGCCACCGTGGGCCGGTTCGCGACCATTCTCGGTCCGCTGCTGTGGGGGCTGCTGGTGAGCGTCGCGGGGCTCCCGCGCGAGACGGCGATGGGCATGCTGGTCCTGTTCCTCGTCGCCGGGCGCCTCGTCCTGGCCGGCGTCGACGACACGATCCGGGTGTGGACCGACGACGACGCTCCCCTGCGACGCTCCTGACGGCCCGTCAGCCGGTGGCGGCTTCCAGCTCGTAGAGGTCGGGGAGCCCGCCGAGGCCCCGCTCGCCCGCCGCCAGCCGGCGGCCCACCTCGGAGAGGAGCGCCTGGTTGGAGACCTCCCACGGCCACTCCGCCGACCCCGTGCGAGCTCCGACGACGGCACCGGCGATCGCCCCCATCGTGTCGGCGTCGCCGCCCAGGGCAACCACCCTCCGCACCGGGTCCGCCGGCTCCCCGGCCCGGTCGGCCGCCAGCACCAGCGCGGTCACGACCGAAGCCGGTGCGTACGGGGCCGTACCGTCGGCCGCCCGGTATGCCGACGTGCGCGCCGCGCGGGTGCCGATGGCGGCGGCCGCCTCGGGCGCCGGGCGGCCCACCAGCGACGCCGCGGCTCGCAGGGCCTCCGACATCGTGTGCCAGTCCTCGCCGGGCCCGAGGCGCTCGTAGTGCTCGGAGAACAACGCGTGCTCGGCGTCTGCGGCGGCGTCGGCGGCGGTGTGCACGAGGTCCGGCCCTGCCTCCCCGGCGGCGGCGGCCACCACCGCTCCGGCGACCGCCGCGGCTGCGGCCACCCCGCGGGCGTCGGCGTGGGTGACGAGCGACGACGCCAGCACCTGGTCGGCGAGCAAGCCCGGGTCCGCGGCAAAGCGCACCGCTACCGGCACCACCCGCATGGCGGCGCCGTTGCCGGCGCTGGGCTGGGCGGCCTCCTCGACGGACGCGCCCTCCAGGCGGTGGGCCACGAAGGACAGAAAGCCCGGCCCCGGTCCCCGGTAGACCCCAACGCCTCCGGCGGGGAGTGCCAGCGCCACCAGCTCGTCGGCGAGATCCTCCGGCCGCACCGAACCGTGGGCGAGCAGGTGGTAGGCGAGGACGAGGGCCTGTTGCGTGTCGTCCGTGTACGTCGAGCCGGGCAGCGGCCGCAGCGGCCCGCGGCCCGCGGCCCTGGCGATGGCGGCCGGGCTCAGGCCTTCGTAGCCGGCGCCCAGCACGTCGCCGGCCGCCAGCCCCACCAGTGCTACCGAGAGGTCGCCGCTCACCCGGCTCCCTGGGCGGCGGCGAGGAGCGCCAGCACCTCGTCGTCGCTCGTCTGGCGAAAGTCGCGGTACCACTCACCAACTGCGAGGAAGAACCGGGGCCGCAACGGGCAGACCACCTCGTCGGCGACCTCGGCCAACGCGGCCAGCGTGTCGCGGGGACCGACGGGAACCGCGCAGCACAGCACCTCGGGCTCCAGGCGCTGCACCGCCGCCAGCGCCACGCGCAGCGTGGCCCCGGTCGCCACCCCGTCGTCGACCACGATCACCGGCCGGCCCGCCACTCGCGGCGGGGGCCGCCCGCCGCGGTAGGCGGCCTCGCGCCGCCTCACCTCCTCGGCCTGGCGCTCCACCTCCGCGGCGAGACGCTCTTCGCTCACTCCGAGCCTCCGCACGAGGCTGTTGTCGACGTAGGGAACGCCGTCGCCGGCGACGGCGCCCATCGCCAGTTCCGGGTTGGCCGGAGCGCCCAGCTTGCGGGCCACGATCACGTCCAGTTCCGCCCCCAGCGCGGTGGCGACCGGAGCTGCGACGACGACGCCCCCGCGGGGCACCCCGAGCACGAGCGCGTCGCGGTCGCGGTACTCGTGCAGTTCGGCGGCGAGGGCCGCCCCGGCTTCGGCCCGATCCGCGTAGCGATCCACGCCTCCGAGGTTACCGGCGGCGGGCTCGGATCGGGGACCCCAGCAGGCCGAAGTGTCGCTACCCTGAATTATCCATGCCCCGCTTGCTGCTCATCGCCAATCCGGCCGCCTCCGGGTTCACCGGCGCCCTCCATCGCGAAGTCGTCGGCATCCTCGGCCGCTCCTACGACGTCGCTCCGATCTGGCCCGACTCGGCCGATCAAGCCCGCCAGGCGGCCGCCCACGCCGCCGAAGGCGACTACGACGTGGTGGCGGCGATGGGCGGGGACGGCGTCATCCACCACGTTGCCAACGGCCTGGCGGAGACGGGCCTCCCCCTGGGGCTGATACCGGTGGGGACCACCAACGTCCTCGCCCGGATCCTCGGAGTTTCCGGCCGGTCGCGCCAGGCCGCCCGGCGCCTCGCCGAGGCGCAGACCGCGGTGCCGGTGGACGTCGCCCACATCGCGTTCGAAGGGCCCGGGGGGACGCGTCGCTCGGTGTACGGGATGTTCGCGGTGGGAGTCGGCTTCGACGCCGCCGTCGTGGAGGCTGCCGAGCGGCGGCCCGACCGCAAGCTCTACTTCGGGGGCCTCTACTACGCCCGCAGCGCGCTCGGGACCGCGGCCCGCTTCCGCCACCGGCCGGCGACGCTGCGGGTGGAGGCGGAGGGCCTGCGCGCCGACGGCGTCGCCGCCATGGTGCAAGTCCACGACACCTACACCTATCTCGGCCCGCGCCCGCTCGGCGTCGGCCCGTGGACGCCCGAGGGGCTCACGGCGCTCGTGCTGCCCCGCGTCGACGTTCGCACCGCCTCGGCGGTGCTGCCCCGCCTGCTGGCGAACCGCAGCCTCGACGGAGCCCGCGGCGCCCAAGTGTGGTCGGGCCTCTCGAAGCTCGTCGTGGAGGCCGAGCCCGCGGCGCTGCTGCAGGCAGACGGGGAGTTGCTCGGCATGGCGGCGGCCGTCGAGGTGTCTCCGGCCCGCCGGGCACTGTGGATCGCCGGCATCGACCCGCCGGCGGCCTGAGGAGCCGGCGGTCGGCGACTACTCCCACGACCACGAGCGCGCAGGCACCGCCATCGGGCGCCTGATCGGCCGGCTGCGCGAGCTGACACCCCACGATCACGACCCTCGGCAGCTCCCCGCCGACACCGGGGCGGCGGGCATCAAGGCCACCAAGGTGTCGCTGGTGGCGCTGGCCGCCACCGCGGCGATCCAGGCCGTGATCGTTGCGTTCACCGGCTCCGTCGCGCTGTTGTCGGACACCATCCACAACGTCACCGACGCGCTCACCGCCGTTCCGCTGTGGATCGCCTTCTCGCTGGGCAGGCGCCCGCCCACGCAGCGCTTCACATATGGCTACCACCGCGCCGAAGACCTGGCGGGCCTGGTGATCCTGGTGGCGATCGCGGTCTCGGCGGGCGGTGTCGCCTGGGAGTCGTTCGAGCGCTTCTTCGACCCCAGGGAACTGGACCATGTCTGGTGGGTCGTCGCCGCCGGGCTGGTCGGCGCCGCGGGCAACGAGCTCGTCGCCCGCTACCGCATCCGGGTCGGCCGCCGGATCGGGTCGCAGGCGCTGGTCTCGGACGGCCACCACGCCCGCACCGACGCCCTGACCTCGCTCGCCGTCGTCGCCGCCGGCTTCGGCGCCGCGTTCGACCAGCGGTGGGCCGACCCCACCGCAGGGTTGCTCGTTGCCGCGATGATCCTGGTGCTGTTGCGGCGATCCGCCGCCCGCATGTTCGGTCGCCTCCTCGACGCCGTCGACCCGGAGCTGGTCGACCGTGCCGTGGCGGCGGCGGCGTCGGTTCCTGGCGTCGAGGAGGTGCGTGCCCTCCAGCTGCGGTGGCGAGGGCACCGGCTCTCGTCGACGCTGGCGATCTCCGTGGACCCGGAGCTGACGGTGCGGCAAGGCCACGACATCGCCGCCGAGGTGCAGCGCCGGCTCGTCGACGCCTTCCCGTATGCGGTGGACGCGCTGGTGCACGTCGACCCGCACGGCGAGCCGGCAGGCCACTGAGGGCCGCGGTCAGCTCTGGCGCTCGCCGCCGCCCAACGCCGCCCGCCACGCGGCGGCGTCCCCGGGGACCAGGGTCCGGTATGGGAACGGGATCTCGATCCCCTCGGCGTCGAAGCGGTTCTTCACTCGCCGCAGGAACTCGCGGCGGGTCGGCCACCTCTGGTCCGGCATGACCTGGAACGTGGTCCGGATCATGATCGCGGAGTCGCCGAACTGATCGACGCCGAGGATCTTCTGCTCCCCGATGAAGAAGTCGCTCCATTCCGGATCGGACACGAACGCATCCAGCTCGTCGGCGAGGACGGCGATCGCCGCGTCGACGTTCTCGTGGTACGCCACGCCGACGTCCGCGACGACGGTGGCGAACTCCTGGGTGAGGTTCGACGCCACTTCGATGAGTCCGTTGGGTATGTAGTGGACGTTGCCCTCCAGGTCGCGCAAGACCGTCACCCGCAGCCGAATGTCCTCGACCTTGCCGGACACCCCCGCGAGCCGCACCACGTCTCCGATGGAGAACTGGTTCTCGCTCACGATGAAGAAGCCGCTGATCACGTCCTTGACCAGGCTCTGGGCGCCGAAGCCGAGGGCGACGCCGAAGACCGTGCCGACGGCGAGCAGCGAGGTGATCGGAACCGCCCACCAGGAGAGGAGCATCAGCAGCGTGACCACGGCCAGCACGACCAGCAGCACCCGGCGGACGACCGCCCACAGGGTCTCCAGCCGCTGGGCGCGCTCGGCGACCGCAACGGGATCGTCGAGCGGCGGCTTGCGACCGAGGCGGATGAACGCCTGGCGGCCGGCCCGGGTGATCAGAATCCACAGCAGCGCCGCCCCGGCGGCGATCGCCACCGACACCAGGAACTTGTCGCCGAGCAGGAAGTCCTCGATCCGGTCGAGAGAGAAGGCGTCCATGGCCCGGACAGGGTAGAGGCTGCGCTCGCCGTCCCCCGCCCTATCCGAACAGCCTCGCCTCCTCGGCTGCCAGCTCCACCCGGAACGCCGCCAGCGTCGCCGCCAGCTCGCCCCGGCCCCACAGCAGCTCCCGCATCGGCCCGCCGAGCCGCTCGTCGAGGTGCTGCGCCGCCGCGGCCTCCGCCGCTGACCGGATCCCGGCCCGCTTGCGGCCGCGCCATGGAAACCAGGTGCGCCGCTCCGGAGCCTCCGGCGGGGACGAGGCGGCCGCCTCCTCGAAGGCCTTGCCGACCTCCGTCTCGAGGCGCGCCGGCGGGAACTCCACCCGCAGCCGCCTCCCGAACTCACCACCGGCCTCCACCGCCAGGGCAGCCACGAAGTCCTCGATCCGGCAGGAAGCGTCGTGAACGGCGGCATGGTCCCCAGGGGATGCCACCTCGAGCTGGCCGAGGAGCTGGCCCCAGCGCTCCTCGAAGTCCAGCGAGCCCCCGCCGCCGAGGCCGGCCGACGTTGCGAGCAGTTCGCCGGCGCGCTTCATGTCGGCGAGGAGCTTGCCCACCGCCACCCGCTTCGCGTCGAGCCGTTGGCCGAGGTAGGACGCCAGCTCCGCGACGCCGTCCGGCTGGCCTTCCGGCGGGTCGGCGGCCATGCCGAAGACGACGGGCTCCCGGATTCCCGATGCCCGCAGCGAGGCGGCAAAGTCGGCGACGACCTCGCCGGCGTCTGAGCCGACGCGATCGACCTGGTTGAGCACGAACACGAACTGGTCCCCGTAGTCGGCCAGGTCGGAGAGGTAGCGGTCGTGAAGGGGGCGGTCCCGGTACTTCTCGGGATCGGCCACCCAGATGACGCCGTCGACGTGCGGAAGCAGCGCTTCGACCGTGGCCCGGTGCCCCGGCACCACACTGTCGTGGTCGGGCAGGTCCACGAGCGCCACGTCGGGAAAACGGTCCTGGACGGCGCGCCGGTCGATGCCGTAGCGATCGAGGAGGGTCTCGAGCCCCGGCTCGGCCGCTGCCGGGCACACGGCGAGGGCCTCCTCGGTGTGGGGCCGGATGGGGCTGACCGGCGCCACCTCCTCGCCGACGAGGGCGTTGATGACGCTCGACTTCCCCGAGCCCGTGCCGCCGGCCACCGCCATGACGAGGGTGCCGCCGAGGAACCCGCGCCGGTCCCGGGCTGCGGCGGCGGCGGCCGCCGGCTCGGCCAGCTCGGTCTCGTCGAGGATGGCGCGGGCCCTGGCGACGGCGAGATCCAGGGTGTCGAGAACGGCGGGCAGACCGGCCATCAGCCCCGCGACCCCGTCGCCACCTTCACGCGGTGAACTGCGGCGCGCAGCGCCTCGGCAACACCGGCCAGGGAGGAGGGGTCCCCGAGCGCCTCCACGAAGCGGGCGGCGTCGCGGCTGAGGACTTCGCGCATGTCGCCGACGAGCGACCGCCGGGCGACGCGGACCAGAGCTTCGGCGTCGTCTCTGCCCAGCTCACGCACGAGCAGGTCGGGGACGTCATCCGGCGACAAGAGCGCCGCCCCGGGGACGAGCCGCCCGGCCTGCTGCCACCTGCGGCGGCTCAGCAGGCCGCCGGGCCGCTCCCCCGGCAGCTCGGACGCCGCTTCCGCCCAGGCGAGGGCGGTGCGCTCGGCGTCGAGGTGCGTATCTGCCCCGTGGCGCCACAGCGACGCCGCGCCCCCGTCGAGGATGGCTCTCCCGGCCGCGGTTCGGTCCCAGGCGCCCGCGGCGCGCTGCGCGGCAGCCCCGGCAACGTGAGTGACGACCCGGGCGATCCGCGCCGCCATCTCATCGCGGTCGGGAGCGGCGAGGCCGCCGGCGCCGAGCTGCTCTTCGAGGTCGCGGCCGGCCCGCCGGTAGGCGTCCTCGACGGCCTCGAGCATCTCGTCGACGAGTTCGGCTTCGGCGTGAGCGGCGTCGCCGAGGCCGGCGACCCGGTTGGCCAAGTCGAGAACGGCGCCGTGGTTGGCCTGCTGCACGAGCGCCCGCCTCAGGGCTCGATCCGTCAGCTCCTCCAATTCCTTGCGCAGCCCGGCGACGGCGGCGTACGGGAGCCCGCCGTGGGCGGGGTCGGGAGCCTGCTCGGCGACGGCGAACACCAGCGACGGGTCGGGGTCGAGCAGCAGGCCATCGGCGGCGAGCCGTCGGGCATAGTCGGCGCGCAGGGCCGATCGCTCGGCCGGGTCGGCGGGGAGGCGGTTGAGCACGAACAGGATCGGGACGCCCCGCCTGCGCATCAGGTGGATGAACGACCAGGCCTCGGCGTCGGCGTAGCGAAGCGCACTGGCGACGAAGACCGCCAGGTCGGTGACGGCCAGGACTTCCTTCGCCACCTCGCTGCCGTCCCCGGCCACGACGTCGAACGGCGGGGTGTCGATGAGCGTGAGGTTGGTGGTGATCGGGTCGTCGCCGACGATCGTGTCCACGGCCGGACCGACCTGCTCCCGGACCCTGCTCAGGAACTCGCGCCAGTACCGGGCGGCGTGGCTGCGGTGTGCCCACACGACGGCCCGCTGCGTCGAGGGGCGCACGGCGCCGGGCGTGCCGATCGGCTTGCGGGCGATGGCGTTGGCGATCGTCGACTTGCCGCTGCCGGATGCGCCGAAGACGGACACGACGAGAGGCGCGTCGCGGTCGTCGAGGCGGGGCAGGAGGTAGTCGCGGATGGAGCGCACCGCCTCGGCGCGGACGTGCTCGTTGGGCTCGGCTGCGGCGGTGGGGAGCCGGAACCGGAACCGGTCGAGGACGTTGGCGAGGGACACCAGCGCCAGCCCGAGTTCATCGGTCGCTTCGGGCGGCGGCGCTGCGGTGGACGACATCGGCGGATTGTCCCATACCGAGTACCCACGCCGCTCTCCGGGGGCGGGCGAAGGTCAGCCGGAGGGGTCGAGACCGGCTGCGATCAGCGCCTGGTTGGCCGCGTCGAGTAGCTCCTCCTGGGTCACGGTCGCCACCACGGACCCGTCCGGCCCGAACAGGACGAATCCGTCGACGCCGCGGTCTTCCATGACGGCAGGGTCGGTGACCACTCCCTCGGCGAGCACGGTCCCGCCGGCCACCACCTGCACCCTCGCCTCCCGGTTGAACGTGGCGAAGAACCATTCCGAGAAGACGACCTCTGTCCCATCGGCCGTCACCACCGTCAGGGGAGCCTCGCGCACCGCCAGCCCGGCGGCGATCGGATCGAGGGTCGTGCCGGTGACTGCGGTGGTCGTGGTCACCGGGGCTGTCGTGGTCGTCGAGGTGGGCGTCCCCCCGGCAGGCCCCGTCGTCGGTGTCGCTGCGGTCGTCGGCGGCACCGGGATCGGGCCGGTCACCGTCGTGGTCGCGGCGGCTTGGGCCGCCATCGTGGTCGTCACCTCGCCGGTCGGCGCCGGCGGCGGCGTCGTGGTGGCGACCGGGTCGGCGCCGTCACTGCAGGCGACGGCGATGACCAGCAGCGCGCCGACGGCGAGGCGTCTGGTGGCACTCATGCGAGACGTGACGTTAGCCATCGATCTCGGGAGGCACGCTCCACCGCCGTGCCTCCGAGCCCGGGAGCGCTGGCACCGAGTTGAACATGCGTATACAATATTGAACGTGAGTTCAATGTCGGAACCGCGCCCCACCCGACCGGGGGACGACCGCAGCACCAAGGCCCGGATCCGGGACGCCGCCATCGCCTGCATCGCCGAGCTCGGCGCCCGCGGGACCACGGCCCGGCGGGTCGCCGACGCCGCCGGAGTCTCCCCCGGGCTGGTCATCCACCACTTCGGGTCCATGGACGGGCTGCGGGCCGCCTGCGACGCCCACGTGGCGGCCACGATCCGGAAGGAGAAGCACGAGGCGATGGCGCGCGGCCCCGGGTTCGACCTCTTGGCGGCTCTCCGCCAGAGCGAAGCGCAGCCGCTGATGGCCTACCTGGCGCGGGTCCTCACCGAGGACACCGACGCCGTTGCCAGGCTGGTCGACGACCTGGTCGCCGACGCCGAGGTGTACCTGGAGGAAGGCGTGGCGTCCGGGATGCTCCGGGCGGCTTCCGAGCCGCGGGCGCGGGCCGCCGTGCTCACACTGTGGTCGCTGGGGGCGTTGGTGCTGCACCGCCACGTCGAAAGGATCTTGGGCGTCGACCTCACCGCCGCAGAGATCGGGACCGGTCCCGCAGTGGCCGGCTACGTGGGAGCCACCACCGAGATGCTCGCCGAGGGAGTACTCACCGAAAGCTTCGCCGCCGACCTGAGCGGGGGCCTCGCCGCCCTCCGGATCGAGGGGGCCGCATGAAAGTCGCCATCCACACCGAAGGCCTCACCAAGCACTACGGAGACGTTGAGGCGCTCGTCGACCTGAACCTCGACGTCCCGGTGGGCGAGGTGTTCGGCTTCCTCGGCCCCAACGG